>JAXJTR010000051.1:0-43222 GCA_036309465.1 Acutalibacteraceae bacterium | reverse complement strand
TCAGATACGTTACTGAGGATACATTCGACGCATATTCATACCAATTAATTGAGAATAAGCAGAAATTTATCTCTCAGATAATGAGTTCAAAAACACCAGTAAGAGAAGCTGAAGATGTTGACCAGTCTGCTCTTTCATACGCTGAAATCAAAATGCTTGCAACAGGTAATCCTCTGATTAAAGAAAAGATGGACTTGGATATTAAGCAAACCAATCTAAAGGTATTAAAGGCTGACTATTTAAGCAACAAGTACAAACTAGAAGATATGATATTAAACATACCTAAAGAGGTTGCTATTAAGGAACGCTTTATCAATGAGCTATCTCTTGATATGGCTACCGTGGACGAAAACCCTATCAATAATGACGAGTTTAAAATGGTGCTTAATGGTACTACCTATACAGACAAGAAAACTGCTGGTATGTATTTGATTAAACTGCTTGACACTTTACCTCATCATGTAAAGACAGATGAGTTTACTGTGGGTGAATACAGAGGCTTTACTCTTTCTGTGGCAAGGAGAGATAATCAACCTTATGCGTACCTTAAAGGCTACCTTAGCTACAGCGTTGAAATGTCAGATGATGTATATGGTAACATCACAAGGCTTAATAATAAGCTAAGTGCCATTTCAGACCGTAAATACAAAGCAGTATTAAGCCTTGAGGACTATAATCATCAGATGGAAAAGGTAAAGGTAGAGGCTCAAAAGCCTTTTGAACACGAAGCTGAGCTTAAAGATGTTACAAGTAGACTTGATGAAGTTAATCGTATGCTAACCACCTCTGAACAAGATGTTGAATACAAGGGTGTTAGTGAGGTTGATGTTCAGGCACTCAAAAACGCTGGTATTGAGTTTGATTGCGTTGTTGATAGCACTGGTAAGAATGATTACATCATCAAATACGAAAAAGCTAACAATCAAAAGGTTAAAGAGATTATCGCAGACCCACTAAACAATTCATTAAAAAGATGAAATAACTAATCAACTAAAAGCACTACTAACACAAACGGTAGTGCTTTTTAATTTATAAAAACTAGAAGAAAAGGAGATTACAATTATGGAAATTGTAAACGAAAACAAACAAGAGAAGAATGTGTCTTTAAGTTCACCTTTGTTCGCAGTCATTTATGACAAGACAAGATTAAAGATGGCAGAGCTTGAGGACAAAAACACAAAACTTACTAAAAAGAATGAAAAAGCTCAGGTTAAGCTGGAGAGAGCCGAATATATGGTTAAGCTTCTGAAACAGATAAAAGAAACTCCAGCCATTACAAAGAATCTTCCAGTTCCTTTCATAAAGCTTATGGAGATAATGGCTAAACAGGAACAAGATAGATTTAAGTCTTTAAAGAGTAAGATAGAAAAAAGAACGAATGAAATTTCTTGTAACAACAAGAAATTTGCAAAGCATAATATTGATTTAGATACCTGTGTAAGCATTGACAAGTTTGTAAAAAACTTGAAATCCCCAACAGAAAAAAAGGAAATATTTATTGATGGATTGCAAGAGTTTAATGACATTGCAATTAGAAAAGCTCAAAACAAACTTGCCGATATTAACGAAAAAATCTCTAAAGCTTTGACAGCTAAAAGCAAAACTCACTCTGCCTCAGAGCACGTAAAGCTAGATAATAAGATTAAAAAACTAACAAAGCAAAAAGAAGCTTTGGAGAATAAAATCAAAGGCTTTGACGGAATTACAGACAAAATTAACGCTGTTCAAAATGCTCCTCAAGAAAAAGTGGATAAAGTAATCGAAAAGAGTTGCGACGGAATAGTTAATGCTGCTACCGAAAATCCTGATAAATTCGCTAAAAACCAAGCAGAAACAGTAGTTGAGGTGTGTAGTGAGGTTATTGATGAGGAATTATTACAATCTAAAAAACAAGAAAAATCTGCAGAAAAAGAAATAGTTCTTCCCGAACCTACTCCTGTCGAATATAGAGATAATGTCAGTGAAGCAGAAATTAAAAAGCTAAACGAAGCCAACATAAAATTTGTTGCTGTAAGCGATAAAGAACACAAAAACTGCCATCTTATTAAATATAAAAAGACAGACAGCAATAAGGTTCAACAGATATTGGGTAAACCACTCGAAAATTCGTTAAAGAGGTAACCTAAGTATTTATGCACGTGCAAAGTTAAGAGTAATTCGCATTTTTGCACGTGCTTAAATCAAAAGCACTACCAATACAAAACGGTAGTGCTTTTAATTTATAAAACTAGAAGAAAAGGAGATTATTCAAAATGATAATCAGCAATGTGAAAACAACAGAAAAAACAGCAGCAAACACAAATATCATAGGAACAGCAAGCTGTGTGATTAATGGTACGGTATCAGTTAGTGGTATTACTATCCGTTTATCAAGGGATAACAAGCAATATATCCAAATGCCACAGATGAAAAATGTTAATACCGGTAATTATCAAGATGTAGCCTTTCCGTTAACCAGTGAGGGTCGCAAGGAGCTTAACAACGCTATATTACAGGCTTTTAACAAACCACAACAGGCTGTAAAGAATGGTAATGTACCTTGTTCGCAGAGTATTGATATGCAGTTGATTAACCAAAAGGTTGATAGCAACAACCCAGGTACTACTGTATCGAGAGGAACAATGGTTATTGATGGCGAGTTTGCTGTTAAGAATGTGTGCGTTGTAATCAACAATAATGGAGAGCCATTTACATCACTACCAAGCTCGTATAACAGCAAAACAGATAAATCTTATCCTGTTATCTCCCCTGCTTCAAAGGATGTGTATGCGACTATCAATAAACTAGCCATTGATACTTATGTTGCAAATGCAAATCATAATATTCAATATGAATACAAGGAAGTAACAGAAGCACAAATAGAAAAACTTTCTAAAGGGTCAAACCTGAAGTTTGACTGTGCCAGTTTTAAAGATGGTAGCTTTATCATTCGTTACAACAAAAATGATGCTAACATAGTTAATCAAACTTTAGGTAATACAGCAACTCAAAAACGCTAATACGGAGGTGACTATGACACAGAATGTTTTGCGTAAAAACCAAAGCAAATTGCCGATGGTGATATTCTTTATTATTCTTTTTCTGCTGGAGTTTTTAGGAGTAACATACATAACCTATTGTTACAATCTGTACTGTATTGAAAATGGAATAACCAATAATTTCAGCACAGAAACATTAATAGGTGCGTTTGAATATGTTGGCAAGTCAATAGAATTTTCTGGTGACTTACTTATTAATGCAATAAAATTGCAGATAACAGAACTATGGTATGTACACCTGGTTGTTATTGGATTAATTTATGTTATGTTTACATCTTCAAAACAAAATCCATATCAAGGAATGGCACACGGTTCTGCTAGATTTGCGACTCAAGCAGAAATAAAACGATTTCAAAAGGATACTACTGGTATACCTTGTGGCAAAGACTTTTATGTTCCTATCGATGGTAAAGTTAATGGCATAAAGGTAATTTCTAATCTTAACGAGGTAGTTGTAGCTGGCTCAGGTGCTGGTAAATCCTTTCGTAAGGTACAGCCTGATATTATGCAAATGTGGGGTAGCTACATTGTTACTGACCCTAAAGGTGAGTTGTACCGTAATTGCTATAAACTGCTCAAAGAAAACGGATACAAGATAAAGGTACTAAATCTAATTAACATCAACCTATCAGACTCATATAACCCTTTTGCATATATGAGTTCAGAACAAGATGTGCTTGAGGTATGTTCTCTGTTTATGTCAGCTTCGGCTGGAGAAGATGAAAAAGAAGATTTCTGGGTGGGTACTGCTCTTGAACTGCTTACTGCTGTTTCAATATATCTTTTCAAAACAGCAGATGAGATTAAGTGTTTCGGTAGAGTAATAAGACTGATTAACTCTATTCAATATGACAGTAATGGTAAAATAGACCCTAACTGTGAGTTGAGCAGATGTATGAACAAACACGCTACTATACACCCTTATGATGTAGCTTCTATAACTTGGTCAGGTATGCAAGAGACTCCACACGAAACTATGGCTAGTATTCAAAAAACATTATCTACTCGATTGCGTTTGTGGGCAGTAGAAGATGTAGATTTGCTTACAGCAGAAGATGAAATGGATTTTGATAGTGTTGGTGTTGAAAAAACAGCTATATTTCTGATATTACCTGTACCAAGTAATTCGTACAAGGCTGTGGCTAATATATTCTATTCGCAGTTATTTCAAAGGTTATTCAGAGTTGCTGATGAAAAGTACAACGGTAAACTTAAACAACTTGTTTCCTTCGAACTTGATGAGTTTGCTAATATTGGTAAAATTCCAAACTTTGAAAAAATCCTTGCTGTTGTGCGTAGCTACAATATAAGAGTGTGTGTTGTATTGCAAGACCTTTCACAGCTAAAGGCTCTTTACAAGGATACCTACGAAGGAATTATTGCCAACTGCTCAATAACAACCTTTTTAGGCACTACTGAACAAAGTACCCTTGAAGCCTTAAGCAAAAAGCTAGGTAATATTTCGGTACAGACAGATAGTAGGTCATATAATCGTGCCGGTCAAGGTGGTGGCTCAGATACAGAAAGCACAGCTACTAGAGCCTTGTTAAATCCTGATGAGATAACAGAAGCTGTTAAGCCTAAAGGTGAAAGTATTAAGTATGATGGTTCTTGTATCATATGGGTGGGTTATGAAAGACCATTCTATTTATTAAAATATGATACCTTGAGCCATCCTCTGATGGAAAAAGTCGGAGGACCCTCTGACACTCCATACCAACATAACAATACGAATATCAATGATATTTATGGTGGTATTTATGCAGAGAAAAAGGAACGACATCGCTTACTACTTGAAGAAAAAAGAAAAGAATTAGCAATTGAAAATCAAGAGTTAGCTGAAGCTCAACAAGCTGAATATGAAGCAAAGCAAGCTGAATTAAAAGAACGCTTCAACGCAGAGTTTGAAAATCAAATACAGTTACCTCTCTCTGACAAACAGGAAGAAGAACGAGTAGATGCTGAATTTGAGGAAGAATGCGAAGATACATCATTGTATGAGGACGGAATATCTGATGAGGAGTTTGATATTCAGGAAAATGTAAACCCAGCTCTTGAGAGGATATTAAGCCAAGTAGATATGCCAAATTAAAGGAGGTAATTGTTATGAACAAGGAAGACGAGATAGTAGATTTGTTTGACCCTGTTAAAAACATATCAAAAATAAGCTCTATTGTTTCTTCTGTGGAAAATATTAAGAGAATGATTAGCTTTTTAAAGCCTACCAGTAAAAGAAGTGGTGGTAATGATGATAATTCACCCACTACCAATAGTGCTAATACTGCTAATACTATACCTAATGATATATCAGTGAATTATACAGGTTTACACACTGATATTGCTTTTGTATCAACTACAAAAGATGGTATAGACCGAAAATCATTTGAAGCCATAGATGATAACATATTAAAAAGAAATGTCTTAGAGAGCTTTGATGACGCAGTATCAGACGGTTTTCTTACCTGTGAAAATGGCAAGTATACGCTTACTAATAAAGGCAAGGAACATATCAACTCTCCAGCGTTTATAAAGCAGTTTGAGAAAGACCAAAAATATAATTTAACCAACAGTGAAAACAGAGCTGTATTTGAGTTTAAGGGCGAACCTCAGGATGTAGATATATTCAGATATACCAACAGTTTTGACCTTAACAAACTGAATGTATCTGACAATATAGTAGCTGTTGATAAAGTTAATTCATATTTCAAAAAACTGGAGAAAACTGGTTTTGTAATCATAGACAAAAACAAAGTTGTTACTCCAACAGAGAAAACATTAAAATATCTTTCACAACAGCCTACTAAAAATTTCAGTGTAAAAGCAGTTACTTCAAACAATATAAATGAAGTTGTTAATACAGTAGCTTCAATAGCCAAGTCGCCAAATACAGTTGCAGTTATTACCGAGGTAACAAAGGTTGCTTTTCAAAAATTACAACAAAAAATCTCTCAAGAAAATAACACCCATTCAAACAGTCGTCATTAATTGATGGCTGTTTTTTTAATACAAACATTATAAAAAAAGAAAGTAGAGGAAAAATCTATGAAAAACAATGCAAAAACAATCAAAACAATCAAAACAAACAAACTTGCTACATATCGCAAGGCAGTAATTACATCATCGCTAATTGCTATGCTAGTAGCTACATCTACTATTAGTGTTGCTGCAGCACCTGCTGGTGTAGATACTACAGCAATGAATGTTATTACAGAAATTATATTTTGGATAGTTCGTGTTGCAATAGGTGCGTGTACTTTTCTTCCTGGCATAATTAATATTTCAGAAGGTTCTTCAAATCAAGATGAAAGACTACGAAATAGCGGTATTAGGACTTGTGTAATTGGTGGAGCGTGTATAGGAGGGTTAGAAGTAATAAAGAATATAGCTTTTGCTTAATACTAATAAAGCCAAGGGGTAGAAAAAATCTATTCCTTGGCTTTTACCGGAGGTGAGTATATATTAAAATGAAACGAAAACTTAAAAAGCTATTTTGTGCCTTATTAGTAACTGTTATTATTATTTCACTTAGTTGTATTTCTGTTTCTGCTACTGTTAACGTAAATCCAGTTAATTATCAATTATACAATCCATTTACTACATATTGTGTTTCAGCCCATATATCTGTTAATGATTTGCCTTTATCGAGATGGACAGATTTCACCTTAAAAGGAACAGGGGTTACTATTTATCAATCAAGCCTATATAGCGAAACAATTATGTTAAAAAACAAGTATGAGAGAAATTTATCTCTTGTGTGTACTAATATTAGTAAAATGAGCAATGAAGATGCTTGTTATTGTCTTGAACTTTTGACAACTTATCATACGTCAATACAAAGGGTATTAGATAGCAGTGCTGATGTACTTGTAGGTATAAACTCATATACACTTGAAAGAACTGAAGAAAAATGGAAAATTGCTGCTGATAAAGTTCAAAGACAGCGTGACAGCATAGCAAGTATGGACGAACTTTACAACGGATTGCTTAGCTCGTGTAACACTATGTCTGCCACTGTTAGTAGCAGTGGCAGTATGCTTGTAGATGTTATTAATACAATTGGCGATGGCATAAACTTGATGTGGCGTGATTTAGGAACAACAATAACAGGTGCAAGCAGTGCTACAGGAAGTACTACTATTACTTTTGCTGGTCACGATATAGGAGCATCATTTGATTCTTTTATTAATAGTGCTGTTATAGTAACTAAAGCGTTTGGTTATGGAATAGCTGTAATCTGCTTTGGTATAGGCTTTACAAATGAAGCAGTTGCTTTTGAGCTAGGCACTGAACGAGGGTGGCTTAAAGTATTTGGACAGTTATTGCTTGCGAAAATATGGATAGATGTATCGATAGACATTTGTAGAGGTATTTACAACATAATATTAAGTCTTGCATCGCAAATAATGAGCGTAACACCAGGAGTAACCTTACTGCAACCTGTAACATCTCCTTCAGGTGACGGAGCGATTTCCTCGTTGCTTATTTGGTTTACTGATTTCATAAATTGGTTCGTCCCTGTGCTACCTCTTGCTGCTATATCCATAATTACAGTGGTGTGCTTGTGTAAGATGTATATTAAGCTAATTGTGCGAAACTTTGAAATAACTTGCTTGATGTGTGTATCTCCTTTGTTTTTTGCAACACTAGCAAGCTCTGCAACTTCAAGCTTCTTTAGAAGATTTATAACATCATTTATTTCTGTTATAGCACAGGTGTTGTGGATGGGCATTACTTATTCTTTAACAACAACGATTATTTCAGATATTACAGCACCTGCAACTTCGATAGATATAGTAAATGTTTGGGTGTATATATGGAATTTAGTATTAGTTCCTGTTGTATTATGTGCAGCAACTAATATGATAGATAAACCATCAGCAGAACTAAGAAATCTAATAAGCTAAATCTATGAGGTGAGAAAAATGAGAAAGGTGAAACTAACCAAAGATATAATCAAACGAAATTCCATTATATTTGGTTTAGGAAAAAAACAATTAATCGGAATGGGGTTAACCTGTGTAATAGCAATAGGAATATTAGCCCTTGCATTTTTCTTTAAGTGGAATACTACCCTATCAGGTTATATTATCTTTGCAGAGTTATTTATAGGAGCAAGTATTTTCATCATAAGAATTAACGGTAGGTCGCTATTTCGTATGTTTATTGAAGCGTTCTTCACTATTGAGGATGTTCGTTATTATGTAAAAGGAGGTTTGAACAGTGATGAAAAAGAAAAAACAAAAAAGTAATATATTTAGACTTTTCCAAAGAAGAAAAAATAACAGCAACATAGTTATTACAGACCCTAACCAAAAAGATGAGGATTTACTTGAAAGTCAGAGTAAAAAAATCAAAAGAACAGCACAGCAAACAATCCCTTTTAATGAAATCTATGAAAACGGTGTTATCAGAACAGGCACTACATTTTCTATAGCATTTCGTATGGAAAATGTAGATTATAAGATGATGAAAGAAGAAGATAAAAACAAGTTTTATGAGAATTATCAGAAGTTTCTAAATTCTATGCCGGCAGAAATAAGCTATCAAGAGATAATTGATAATGGAAAGTTTGATAAATATCTTCTTAAACAGGCTTTAATGCCTAGCAAAGCACTAAGGAAAAGCAGTTACATCAAAGATGAACTTATAGATGACCATATTGATATTCAAAATCGCAAACTCAGTGAATCTGACGAGAACTGCGAAAAGGTAATCTATGGTGCTATATCATACACCACAAAACATAAGTTGGATAACCCAGCTCAAATATTCAAATATGAAAAAGAGATTGCGACACGCTTACTTCAGCTTGGAATAAATATAACACGCTTAACTGCTGTTGAGTATATGAAGCTCATACACAATATTTACAATCCTACCGAGGATTTTTTATTGCCTGATAATCTCTATCAAGCAGATGTAAATCTAAAGGACTATATTGCACCTGTGCATTTTGATTTTAAATCGAAATATAACAGAACAGGTAAATATGTGCAAATGGGAGATACATTTGCAAGGGTTATGTTTGCTAAACGCTTTTCAACTAGCTGTGATGATGAGTTTTTATATGACTTAATGGACAACAATTACAGTATTAAAATATCAAAGCATATTCAGCGTATAGATAAGTCTGAAGCTATGGATATTCTGAAAAAAGAAATAAATCATCTTGAGGGTACTATCGAAAAAAGACGAGAAACAAACAATAAGTTTGGTGGTCAGTTTATCCCTTACTCATTAAGAAGCAGAGAGAAAGAGTTAATGACACTACAAGAAATATTAGGAGAAGCTGATTGTGAGCTGTTTGAGTGTTGTTTCCTTATCTACCTCACAGCAGATAGTGAAGCTAAGCTAGATGAATTATCTTCATACATAAGGTCTAAGGGTAGAAATCATCAGGTTGTTATAGATAACTTGGTAGGACAGCAAGAACGAGGACTAAACTCTATATTACCACTAGCTATTAATGAGCTTGCAAATGAGGAAATAAATGTATGTAAAACCTTTATTACAGAAGCATTAGCAAACTTTATTCCTTTTTCATTTGTTACTTATTTTGATGTAAATGGTATAGACTACGGTGCTAACACTCAAACAGGAAACCGTTCACTTCTTGACAGAACTCAGGAAATGAATGCTAACGGATACACATTGGGGACATCAGGTTCAGGTAAGTCAATGGCTTTGAAACTTGAAATTCTATCAGCAATGATGAAAAATCCTAATGATGAGTTTATTATTATCGACCCTGATAACGAATACTTACCACTTCTTGGTTATATTGACGGTGAACGAATTATCCTATCGCCATCAAGTAAAACATATCTTAATATCTTCGATACAAACCTTAAGTATTCTACTGATGAGGGTAATGCTTTAGCAATGAAAACAGACTTTATTATGAGCTTTATCGCAAGTGCAAAGGGTATGGATTTAAACATAGATGAAATGTCAATTATAGATAGAGTTGTTAAGCTAGTTTATAAGGATTTTCAAGAGCATAATGGTGACCAGAAGTATATACCTACATTACCTAAATTCTATGAAACACTAAAGCAACAGCCTGAGCAAACAGCAGCAGACCTTGCACTTAGCATTGAGCTATACACAAGAGGTACATTTGATATGTTTGCACATCATACAAATGTGGAAATTTCAAAGAAATTTCTTATTTTTGACCTATTCAGTATTGGTGAAAATTTCAGAACAGTAGGTTTACAGGTTGTACTTGAAATGATATGGCAGAGAGTTATTGAGAATAAGCGTAAAGGCATACGCACTTGGTTATGGTGTGATGAGTTCTCCGTTATGTTCACAGGCAAAGACACATCTGCAGGCTTGTTCTTCAAAAAGGTTTATCAGCGTATTCGTAAGCTAGGTGGTGTGGCTACTGCTGCTACTCAGAATATCACAGAGGTGTTGGAGAGCAAAGAAGCAACAGCTATGCTACAAAATGCTGAATTTATTGTTCTGTTGCAACAAAAATCTAAAGACCTACAAAAACTGGTTGAGTTGTTTGAACTATCAGAATCACAAACAGCGTATTTAAAAACTGGTAAAGAGGGTACTGGACTTATTATATGTGGTAAGAAGATTATCCCATTCGATAACTTAATACCTAAAGATACTCTTACATACAAACTATGTTCAACAAAGTTTGATGAACAACAAAGAAACATAGCATAAGGATGATTAAACTATGAATGTATTGCTAATATGTGGTAAGGAAATGCAAAAAAATCTTGAGAATATGTGTAGCAGAGCTAGAAACAAGCGTGTTATCGGCACAGTTACTCAGGTAGACAATAATATAGTTGAGCTGGTTAAAACTACATATAGACCTCACTGTATTATATGGGCTCAAGGAATTGATTTTAAAACAGATACATCTGAATTAGACTTGATTCTTGCTTTGCAAAATGAATTTCCGTCCACACGAATAATCGTCAATCACGGTAAAAGTGACGAGCTTACAACTTCACTTATAGAAAATGATATATATGATGTGGTTGCTAGAGTAGTAACAGACATAGAGTTTCTTGACCTTTTAAATACTCCTCTTTCATCGAAAGAGGAGTATGAAAGGTTTAATAGGGATACTCACAAAGCAAAATCTGCAACTGTAAAAACACGCAAAAAGGTAGTTGTAAATAACAAGCCTATATTTATATTTGTGGCTGTAATTATGCTATTTACAATTCTGTTTGTTCTTTTTGTAAAGAATAAGCAAGCAAATAACAAGCCTAATGAGAGTGCAACGGAACTTTCTACTGCTGTAGCTACTGAATATGTAACAGATTATCTTGTGATAGACGATAGGTATGAATTTCCAACAGAAGAAGAAACAGAAGAAGCAACTGAAAAGGCTACGGAGGAAACAACCGAGAAACCTACCGAAAAACCAACAGAAAAAAAGGACAAAGAGGATGAAGAAGATAAAAACGAACAGGATAACAACTCAAATACATCTCAAACTCAAGTACAGCAACCACAACAGCAGTATGTACAACAGCCAGCACAAGAGCAACAGCAAACTACTTCACAGGTGCAACAGCCAGTGCAAGAGCCACAGCAATCTGTACCACAAGAACAACAGCCAGTACAAGAACAACAGCAATCTGCACCACAGGTACAACAGCCAGTACAGCAACCTGAACCGATAGTTGATGATGGTCTGATACACTTTGATAAAGATAGCTACACTGTAAAAGCTGGAGAAACCTTTGATATATATGTAACAGGCTTATCTGCTTCATCAGGTTGCAAGTGGGAATTAACCAACAGTGCAGTTGCAGAGTTTGTATCATCAGATACAACTAAAGTTACTATAAAAGCAAAGGCTAAAGGTGTAACAGTAGTTACAGGCACAGCTAAGAGCAATGGTGCTACTAGACAGGTGCTTGTTACGGTGGAATAAAATGAAGATATTTTTAATTATAACTATAATCATTTTTTATTTTCTGTGGGATATATTAACGCTTAACAAAGAAGTAAATCTGCGTGTTAAGAATTACAAAATTAATAGCAAAAACATAAAGAGAAAACCGTTATGCAGTAATAAATGCAAAACGGTTTTTCTTTTTATTACTGTAACTGTATTGGTAGCACTTGCAACAGCTATATCCAATGTTACAGCAACACTGTTGTTTATAGTGATGTCGATTGTAAATAAATTTATAAGAAGAAAAAGATTAAAAGAAATAAAGCTCCTAGATGAAGAAAATGAGGACTATTGGAAAGGGTGAGAAAATTTTGATGGTTAATAAAAATAATTCTGTTAGTTACAGTAATGAAGAAAAGAAAAAAGCAAGCCAAATGTCAACAGTTGATTACTTACAACGTAACTATGGATTTACTTTTAGATTTAAAAATAATTATTACACCTGCGAACAGCACGATAGCTTAATTATATACGCAGACCAGCGTGGCTGGGCTTGGAACTCAAGAGGGCTAAAGGGTAGTGATGTTATCCAATTTCTTATGTCAGTAGAACATAAGAACTACCCTGAAGCTCTGAGCACATTAATATCTAACTCTGAACAGCCTTACTCATACACAGAATCTATTAAGAAAAAAGAGGAAATAAAGGTACTTGAATTACCTGAAGCAACCACCGAAAAATACTCAAGGGTGTTTGCATATCTACATTTCAGCAGAAGAATTGATAAAAGCATAATTAATGAGTGTATGAAAAACAAATCTCTATATCAAGACACAAGAGGTAACTGTGTATTTGTTGGATATAAAGGTACTGTTCCAGCTTATGCAACAATAAGAGGTACATTAACTGATAAAAAATATAGAGGTGATTGCAGTGGAAGTGACAAAAGGTATTCCTTTAATATGACATATAACAAGGATTGCAAGGAGTTATATATATTTGAGTCAGCCATAGATGCAATGAGCCACGCAACTATTGCAAACCTAGTTTTTAAGAGTGATACAGCCTACAAAGATACAAACAGGCTTTCACTTGGTGGACTAAATGCCACAGCACTAGACCAATATTTGAAAGACCACCCACAAGTTACTACACTAAACTTTTGCTTTGATAATGACTATAATGCAATGAATAAGGACAGTACACACGCACCGAACCACGGTCAAGAATTTGCAAAGCAATGCTGTGAGAACTACTCAAAAAAGGGATATAAGGTAAAAAATATATGTCCTAAGACTAAGGACTTTAATGACGATTTAATTGATTATTATTTGCCACAGGCACAAAAAATAAAGGAGAAAAACTATGGTAACAAAAGAAGAAACAATCTCTGAATACATACTTAGATTGAGATTAGAAAAAGGTGTTACGCAATATAAAGCAGCCAAAGGAATAAATATAAATCGTGCTGCCTTAAAAAGACTTGAGGACGGTAACTATATTCCTCGCAGACGAACATTAGAAGCAATAAGTGAATACTATAATGCACCTTTAAGTGAATTGCTTGAAAAGACTAAAAAATGCAGAGCTATCAAAAGAGAAAAAAGAAAAGCAGAATTATCCAAAACAAATGAAAACTAAATTAAAAGTATTGTAAAAACGGTTATGCCAAATTGAGCATAACCGTTTTTGCTGTTAGAAAGGATTTTTACTATGTATAGAAAAAATGATGATATATTAAAGAATGGTTATGGAATAATCTACAAAGCAGTAATGCAAGACGAAAGGCTATCACTAACAGCAAAGGCTATCTATGCCTATTTATGCTCATACACAGGCTCTAAGGGCATTGTTTTCCCTAGTCGAGCTAGAATACTGAGCGAGTTAAAACTCTCTAAAAACACTTACTATGAGCATTTTAACCAGCTTGTAGAGCTTGACTACATTACTGTCAAGAAATGTAAAAAATTCTTCAATAGAAACCAGTATGTTATTAATGACAACCCATCATCATTAGTAACAGAAAACGGAATAAAAGCACTTGGCTATGGAATAATTCCTAAATCTGTTATGACTAATTCTAACCTTACAGCAAAGGCTAAAGGCTTAATGGCATACTTCTATGCTCTTGCTGGTAACGGAACAGGTGCATTTCCAACTAAAAAAGCAATACAAAAACAATTAGGTATAAGCAACACAGCTTACTACAATGCTCTTCATCAGCTTGTTGAGAACAACTACCTAACAATCACACAGAGAAAATCAGAGGGCAAATTTGAACAAAACGAGTATATTATCACCAATTTTACAAATTCACAAAATAAAGACGCTCAAAGCACAGAGACACAAAATCAAAACACAAATAAAGAGAAAGAAAACACTTATAACGCACAAAATTGCGACAATAATAACAATATATCTCTAAATAACAATGATAACCAATCTGCACCGATTTCACAAATTAAAGACACAAATGACAAGAAAGAATACACACTAAGCACACAAAATTGCGACATTCAAAATTGCGACAATAATAACAATAACAAAGTATATAACAAAAATAATATATCTCTAAATAAGTATCATATCTCATCTAGTAAGAGTAAGGTAAGTATTAGAACAAGAAGTAAGTCAGATAAACTAGCATTTAGAATCAAAGAACTTTGTTACTACGATGATATGATGAACTCTTTCGCAGATAAATCATTTAAGGCTATTTATAATACAGCAGTAACAGCGTTAATTAGCCTTGCTACAAAACCTTTTACCCACAGAACAGAAAAAATAAGCGAAAACGATATACATAACTTGATTAAATTATCAACTAGAGATGACAAATATGGACTATCACTGCGAGATTTGCTATATACCGTAATTGATAAGTTTATGGACATAAAAGACGAGTGTACCATACACAACATCACTGGATACCTAAAAAATATGCTATACACAGAAATGCTCGTAGGTGAATTTTAATGACAACTATATTTGCGTTATTTGGGGAGAAAAAAATAATCTCCACACCGTGCAAATGTGGAGATTACGGACATTCGTTAAGAATATCCTGAACGCATTAAACAATAACAAAATCAATATAGCATAACTGTGATTGTTTTACAATAGCTAAAAGTAATATTCTTCGAGTATTTATGCGATTTTTTGAATTTCGTTATATAAATATCTTCATCTGTTCTGAAAAGTGTAGGTTGTTGAATAGGTAAAAAACACCCTATTTTCTTATTCAGAAAAGTGGTATAAGACACTTTACGAATATTCGCAAAGTGCGACCAGATTAACGAACGGAAAAAACGGAACTAGGACTGCTTTTTATAAAAAATTAGAAAGAGGATTTTAAGAAATGAATATCAAAGAAAGAAAAAGAATAAAAGAGTTGTATCGTTTGCTAAAACCTGTAACTGCATACCCAAGTAAGGCATCGTCAGTAAAATATCAAGAGTATATTCCTGCTTTACTTGATAAACTGCTTGATATACTGTCGATTTGTAGCAATGGTATCGAAAACTATTCAAACGCTGATATAAATACACTGTATTTAGAATTAATTCAAAATATAGAGCTACCAAACGATATAGAGTGTATCCATTTTGCAACTGCTTCACTCATCTTAGATGGGACAATATCTCAAGATATTGATGTGTCATACACTATTTTTGACAAGGTGTTTCAAAGCGTAGAGCAGAGCTATATGTTTATGCTGTCAAGTTTAGGAAGATTAATATTAGCTATTGGCTATGATGATCTGAATTATAGTAATATTTATAATGCTGTATTAGCTATTTATAACTGCTTGTGTTATCATATAGACAAATATCCTACAAAGCAATATAACTTTGAGCTTTTCTTTGTGGAGCATATATGCACTATTTTATATTTGATTATAAAGGAATTCAAGAAAAATGAAGTTGTTCAAAAATAAGCATAGAAAAACAAAATTTAACAATGAGGGTATTTCAAACGCTGATAAACTAAATGCTATTTTATCTAAAGTTAATATCCTTGCTAATAGTAATAACTGTGATGATTGGAAAGTTATATTTTTAATAATTAAAATTATGACAGATAAAATTAATTCAGAAAAGAGTATAGATATATTGGGTGGAGAATTAAGAAGATTTTGTTTTCACCCAACCAATCAAGATAGCTATATAACAAGTATAAAAGATAAAGTTATCTATACTGATAAATTTAGCATAAATCTAGGCAAAGACCCAATAATCTCATCTCATTGGAGCAGTGAGCGTTTAATAGATTGTTTGAAAACAATCGGAAGTAAAGAAAAGTCTTGGAAATACCAAGCAGATAATCACAGATACACACTCTATCTTCCAATGGGTATCACTGTAACGAATGGGGGTAATCATTCGATTTACAGTGGTGTGGCTATGGGAATTGGGAAATTAGATTTTATCCCTGAAAGAGATAGCGTGTTTGATGTATCACATTATTATCAAAAGGTTTATTTTGATGGAGAGCATTACAGAAATAAAATAAATAAGTCCATAATAGAAAAAGCTAATTTTGAGTGTGGCTGTATATTTGAAATAGGAAGAATACTTCACTCAAAAAATATTTCTTTTCTTGAATTAAAGAAAAGTGGCTTGTTTGAGTTTTTCTAACATAATAAAAAACGGAACCAGTTCCGTTTTTTGCAAAGGAGTGATTTTATGGAAAATAGCAGAACATACTATTATGCGAGAGTTAGCACGAAAGAACAAAACCTTGACAGACAGATTATAGCCTTTAAGAATATGGGTGCTGATGAACGAGATATAATTACCGACAAAGAGAGTGGCAAGGACTTAGAACGCACTGGCTACATAGCTCTAAAGCATAATATGCTCCGTCCTGGTGATACCCTTGTTGTATCTTCGCTTGATAGGCTAAGCAGAAATAAACAGGATATTAAAGCAGAGATGGAATATTTCAGAAAAAACAAAATCAGAGTTAAGGTTTTAGATATACCAACAACAATGCTTGAGCCACCAACAGGACAAGAATGGGTGTTTGAAATGGTTGAGAACATTCTCATTGAGGTTCTTGGTAGTTTTGCAGAGAACGAACGCAAAGCAATTAAGAAAAGACAAGCCGAGGGTATTGCAGTTGCCAAGAGCAACGGTGTAGCCTTTGGCAGACCTGTAATAGAAAAGCCTGATAACTGGGACGAGGTTTACCAGCAATGGCAGAACAATGAAATAACTGCCACTGAAGCAATGCGTTTAACTGGTGTTAAAAGAACTACTTTTTACAAGCTGGCTAAAGAGTGAGTTCCTAAAAAACGGAACTGGTTCCGTTTTTACAACAAGCAATTTTGCTAATTAAATATTCACACGAATAAAGTTATTTTTACTCCAAGTCATTGACATAATTTAATTAATTGTGTATTATAATAATAGAGATAGGCAACAGGTGTGTCTATTAAGCGTTGAAGTATAAGGGTGTACTGGTAAGCACAATTATACAGAGCTTTCGGGAGGGGTTGTGCAGTGAAACCTCAAACCAGTGTAGATTTATAGTCGAAAGAAAATGCTCTAAAAGCCATCCTACTTGTGTAGGGTGGCTTTTATAATATGAAATATGCAAGGACGATTAATTTATGGATATTTTAAAAGAAAGTGCAAATGCTTTTAACAAACTTATTAATTACCAATACAATATCGTGATTGGTAGAAAAGGAAAAACATATAATATTAAGCTTAAATTTAACCCTATGGAATATCCACATCTTATTGGATTACATAAGCTTAGGGACACTAGCTTGACAAGAAAAGATAGAGCTATAATATTTAATCAAATCATCTCAGAAAAAATCACTTATAAATCCATAGAAAATAGTGCCTACATAAATCATATTAAAAATCGAATAGAAGCATTTATTAATATTGAAAAAATTCTTGATAGTAATGATTTGATTTTCAAATATAGTAAAAAGCTAAACCCTATGTCACAAATAGAAGCGAATTTTCTTCTATGTTCAAACAGTGATGATAAAGAGGTTTACCTTTTTATTAGAGAAAGTAGTATAAACGAAGAATATTTATGTTGCTCTTTCTTTCCAAAAGAGCAAATAGATTATACACGGGGGCAAACTAAATTTACATTGCTTTATAAAGAAAAGGTGAATTTGATTACTAACGAAAAAGAAGTTCAGTATAACAAGAAACTAGTTAAAGATAATTTGTAGTTATGATGTATTGTTATCAAACTTGTTGCTGTAAAAAACGGAACCAGTTCCGTTTTTTTTGAAAACTTGCAACTAAATAAGCCTGATAGAACATTAAAACTCTATCAGGCTTATTTAGTTGGGTAAATTCTATTAGTGTGTGAAAATAATCTTTTGTTATTAGTATCGGTCATCAGCAGTAACTTCAAAAGGAATGCGTTTTTCTCTACCTACTTTTACTAAAAACATCGTTATTGCAGTGGGTATATCAAGTCCCATTTCCTTTAGAGCTTGTTCTGCATTGTTCTTTATATCGTCCTCAATGTATAATTCAATCTGTGCCATAAATACAACTCCTTTATATGTATTGTATTACTTCTTCTGTGGGGTAGTTGTAAAGACGGAACTGGTTCCGTTTTTGCTACACATTTTCTAAAATAGAAATATTATTAAGTGAGTTTTCTGAAATCGCAAATTAATGTTATTATCTTCCTTTTTTGCAGTGATTAACTTAAAAAGCGTTGACTACTAAATTAATTAGTGGTATAATATTCTTGTAAACAAAAAATAAAGCATCCACAGCCCACTGAATGTTTGCAGACACTCAGCAGGCATACGCTATTAGAGTTCCAGAACAACTCATAATAACTTGTGAACGCTATTTATTCTCTGTATATAATACAGGGTTTTAATAGATTTGTCAAGAGGGAATGTTCTTCATACTTGAGCGTACAAAAATCAGGTATGAAAAAACATTCCCTAATTTTTGCAAATTAAAACCAGATTTATTTTCTTCTAGTTTTATTGTTTTTCCCTCTAGTTAATTTGCAATGTTTTTTGTAACTCCTTCAGTACAGATTTGTAATAGAGAGCAATTTGTTGAGCATTATAATCATTCATTCCTCTACCAAATGCAATACTATTATTTTCTTTATCTGCTGGAGTTGGCATTGCAATTTTACCAGCATTGATTGATGCAATAGTAAGTTGCAATGCTATGTTTTCAATTTCCAATTATATTCACCTCCTTGTTACCTTTGTTTTAGGGTGAATAAAAAAATTTACCCTAAAACAAGAGTAACTCAGAGAGTTACCTTGAAAACATTAAAATTGAATAAAAATTGAATACCCGAGTAAGAATGTATTACAACAGGTTGTTATAACAGTATCGCCTAGACCTAGTGCGTTAGCAACTAGGTATCTTAAACAAAGACTTTCAACCTCTATCTAAACAGGGAAGATAAGTTGATAGAAACAGCGTGCCAACTTGGTTTTTGTTCTAGCACAACAAAAACCGGTAGTTGCTACCTTAACAACTCGGTAAGGACTTAGTCCTGAATGGGGAGATTACTAATATCACAAATTCCCATTAATACACGGTAGAAGCAGCTCCGACGAAGTAGTACTTCCAACTGTCTAGCGTAGGAAAAAAACATTCTTATATCGGCAAATAATATAAAATGCACTTAAACAAGCCCACCGAAGTGTGCTTGTTTAAGAAGAAATGGTTGCGGGAGCAGGACTTGAACCTACGACCTTCGGGTTATGAGTCCGTTGAACAGAGTAATTGGTCATAATATGCGTTTATAGATGAATTTCTAAGGTTCTCGTAAACCTTGAGTGCTTCTTGCTTTTTGTCATTGTCATCAATTATCATATAATATTTCATTGTAGTAGAAAATTCAGAGTGACCGACGATTTTTTGAAGGACTTTAGGTTGCATACCTCCCAATACCATTCGTTTAATAAACAGTTTACGCAAGGATGATAAACCACGGTGTTCCAAATTTGCTTTATCAAGTAATTCGTGATAGTATCGCAGTAAATTTCTTGGTTCAATAATTTCTCCGTTAGTGTTTGGAAACAAAAACTCTGAATTAATATTATTGTTTTTCAAATGTTGAAGTTGATTATTTATGATGATTTCGACCGTTGGAGTAATTGGAACTGTTCTGTAAGAGGCTTCTGCTTTAAGGTATGGTGAGCATATGAGTTTGGTAGTTTTATTTTCAAAATTGGTGTACTTACGCTTAACTGCATATTGTATATGTATTAACTTGTTTTCAAAGTCTATGCAAGTTAAAGGAATAGCTATCTCCTCTACCCTAATACCTGTTTCTGCTATAAATGGGACAACCCACTTGTAATGCCCTGATAAATATGGAAGTAATTTTACATATTCTTCTTCGCTTATTGGGTTAGCTATTTCATTATTCCCACGAAGTTTAGGTAACACTATGGTGTCTACTTGAATATCAGATATTTCTTTTTTCTGTTGGAAATAGCGTAACATAGCTTCAAGAGCTTGATTTATGTTTTTGATAGTTTTGGATTTTACACCTTGATTTGCTAAAGAGTTATAATATTCTTGAAGTTTTTGAACATCTATATTATCTATTTGACAATCACCGATTATAGGTAGCAAATGTTTGTTGTATATACTTATATAACCCCTAATTGTGTTCTCAAGAAGATTTCCCTCAATTCTCCAATAATCATTTTGCCATATTCTATATGCTTCTTTTACTATCATTAATATTACTCCTTTTTATTACATTAATGTACAAATATTTTATACACTAATGCAATAAAAAAGACAACTATCGGGACAATTAGTTCCGATTTTTTTATTTTAGAAAGAAAGGTGATTTTATGAACGGATTTGCTATTATGGCTGACAGCTACAAATCGCTTGTTAAGCGAGGTGAAATGACGGAAGAACAGGCTAAAAGAAGTATTGAGATATACGAGTTTTTAGCGACTTGCACTCAATCTGATATTTGCCAAATGATTGATAGTTCAGCTTTTAATGATATTATCAGAGCTTTTTTAACAAAGGCTATAAAGGGTGCAGAGCTTGATAAAAAGTCAAAGGACCGTGTGATGAATGAACTTCGATATTTGTTTGATGATTTATCTGCAAAAGAGGTGTTGAGCAAATATTCTTAATTTTTTATTCTGCTGGTAATAAAAAACGGAACTGGTTCCGTTTTTGAAAGGAGGGTTAATATGTATAGCAAGATTATATTCAAAGATGAAAATCACAAAAATATGTACCACGCATTGCTAAAAAAATGCAATCGAGCTTATGAAGAAACAAAGCCAGTTATGTACTTGCTCGCACTTACTTGTAATATGAGCCGAGCTAAGCAGATGTTTAACTTTAAAGAAATGTGTATAAGACCTGACAATTTCGAACAACAGTGGCAAACAAGTAGTTCTGCAAGGGCAATCAGACTTGCATTTGTTTTATGGAACGGATTTTCCACAGAAGAAGAACAAGAGCTTAACAGCGTTTACAACATCTTCGGGTACTCCAGTTGGGATAAATATTTTATAGAAGCCATAAAACTTCGTTACCCTACAACTTGTTAATTTTTCTTCTGCTGGCAAAAAAACGGAATCAGTTCCGTTTTTTAATTTTCAAAATGTTAGGTGAGAATTGATGAACAAAAAAACAAAACATCCTTGTGGATATAACAGTCGTATATTTCCGTCTTGTAGAGATAGAAAGTGTAAGACTTGCGTACTAAACAAGGAAATTTATGCAACATTGGAAAGACTAGAGAAAAAATATGGTAAAGCACCGAGTAATTAAGTTTTTAGAGGAGAAGCTATGAAAAATTATATTGCGAATTATATTAATGACAAATGCAACAGACAAAGCTGTTGGTTTTGTACTGAAGCAGACAAGCACGAAAAAATTGAAGATTGTCCGTTTTTCAACCTAAAGCAGATAGCTAGAGAACGAATGATAACAAGTAATGATATAACTGATGATGTAGTTATATCATCAGGATTTAAGGGTTAAACCTATACTAGAAGAACAAAGTTGACAAAGAATATTTGAGATTATATAATAAAATTAATTATATAGTTTCAAATTTTCTTGTCAATATATAAAACAAATACAAGAGAATTTGAATGCACGAAAACAGTATTAGAGTTAGTGAATGGAGAGATTATTATGATGAATACGATAAACAATTTAAACAAGAAAACAAAGGTTATTTTATTGGCTGTTTGCCTAGTTGTGATGGTCGGTATGGGTAGTGTTATTACAGCCTGTAATATGGTAAAGTCTGATACCAATACAAGTGCTGATAAGGTAGTTGCAACAGAGAGTGCTACTGAACCAACTGAACAGGCTACCGAAGCAACAATAGAGAAGCCAACAGAGAAAGAAACAGAAGAACCAACTGAACAGGCTACCGAGGAAGTAACAGAACAGCCAACAGAGAAGCCAACAGAAAAGAAAGACAAGGAAAACAAGAAAGAAGAAGCTACTATTGTTCAGACGACCACTACAATCGTTGGTGATAATCAAACTAACAGCAACAACAATTCAAACAATAGCACAACCAACAACACCAACACAGGCACAGCCACTCAGAGCAAGCCTGTGAACAATAACAAGCCTAACAATACAACAACTACTCCATCAAAGGTATGGCACGAAGCTGAATACAAAACAGTACACCACCCAGCCGAAACTAAAAAGGTATGGGTAGTAGACCAAGAGGGTTATACTTATGAAGAACCTATATATGAAACACACGGTAGAGCTATTTGTAATAATTGTGAAATAGATATAACAGATAATATAACTTCACATATGAAGCAACACGCTTTAAATCGTGAGTCAGCTAGTTATCGTGTAGAAGATAGACAGGTTCAAACAGGTTCAACAACAATTACTGTAGAAGAAAAAGGACACTGGGAAACTCAGGTAGTAAAAGAAGCTTGGGACGAACAGGTGCTAATAAAAGAAGCTGGGTACTATTGATATATAATTAGTAACCACTCCCCTATTTTAAGCAGAGCAGAAACGCTCTGCTTTATTTTTTGCCAATACCTCCAGTGACAGGTAAGTAACCATAATCACCTCAATCACTCGTTGACCTCCTTACCTGTCACTATTTGTATAAATATTATTTATTCTCTGAGGGATATATACCCTATAATTTTATTTTTGAAAGGAACTGCAATAATATGACACTCAAAATATGCAAACATATAAAAACAGCATATACAGACTATTACTGATAGATAAAACGCAAGTCAATATATATCCTATTCAAGAGCAATCCAAAAGGGTTGCTCTTTTTATATAGATATTATTTTTTGAAGGGAGTGCATAAAATGCACGAAAAGAAACTAGCAAAAAGTATTGTAGCTGTTATGCTGTCGGTACTGATGATAATTATGTCATTACCAACAGCAATGGCAGCAGAAACAGACAAAGGATTGGTACAAGCGAGTGATGGCACAACAGTAAAGCTTAGTCTTGGCAATCTGTTAGAGTATGAAAGTAATATAAACTGGACTACTCATATAATGTATGCTGACGGAAAAATGGCTTACTGTGTTAATCCGAAATTGTCTGCACCATCAGGCACTTTTGGTAGTGGTAATCTTACAGAGGTTACATCATCAAATAGTAAGTATCAGCTATTGTTAAAGGCTCTTTCATACGGTTATGGTGGAGATAAGTTTGAAACACCTGTAACTGCTTTTGGTAGCAAGAGTATGAAAAGCTATATGCAATCCAAAAAGACACAGCATTGGTTGGGTGCAAGTGGTACAGACCTATACTATTTGCTGACACACCGAGTATTAGCATATATCTATGGTGACAGTGAGTGGGCATACGCACTTAACATTGATTGGATAAACACCGTAAAAGAAATTGCTGAAGCTTTGAAGAACGCTCCAACAGTTTCTACAACGGATAAAATGTATATCCTAGACGCTAAGGACGGTTCACAAAAGGTTATTGTATTCAAAGAAGCTCCACAGTTAGGTTCACTAGAAATCATTAAGGACTCAAGCAATTACAGCCTAACAGATAATAACACAGACTGTTATAGCTTAAAAGGAACAGTGTTCACAGTTACCAATACAGCCACAAATAAAAAGTATACATTAACAACTAATACTAAAGTTAATGACGGTTCTGCAACTGTTAAGTATAAAGGTGTGTTAAATAATTTGCCAATCGGTGAATACACAATCAAAGAAAAGCAAGCTGGCAAAGGTTATGCTCTATCTACTAAAGCAACAAATGTAACTATTGTTGGTAATAAGACTAGCAAAGTTAATATAAAAAATACTCCTCAGAGTGACCCTACATTTATTGTAGCTAATAAGACAGACAAAAATGGAAAACCTCTTGTTGGAGCTGAATTTACTGTCAAATTTTATAAAGGATATTTTAATGAAGAAGAAATAAAATCAGGAAAAGCAGACAGTAGCTTCAAGCGTTATTGGACACTAAGAACAGATAGTGATGGTTATGCTGAATTAAGTGATAGTTATGTAGTTGACAGTAACAACGATTTTTATTATCACGATGGAATTGTTACATTACCTCTTGGTACTATAACAATTCAAGAAACCAAAGCACCAAATGGTTACATCAAAGACGATACTTTGTATATAAGACAGATTACATCTACTGGTAGCTCAGAGAGTGTGTTTACATTTAATGCACCAATCGTACCAAATGAACACGAAAAAGGCGAACTAAGGATTGTAAAAACATCTGAGGATGGTGTAGTTGCTGGCATTAAGTTTAAGGTTTATACAACTGACAATAAACTTGTTGGCACATACACAACTGATAGCAAAGGTCTTATAACAAAGGACATTGACACAGGTACATATAAGATTGAAGAAGTTGTATCTGATAAGTACAATGCACAGCCTATACAAACTATAACTGTTAAGGAAAATCAAACTGCAACAGTAACCTTTAAGAATACATTAAAAGATGGTTGGCTAAAGCTAATAAAAACAGCCGAGCCTATAAAGAACGTTGATGGCACAACAACTGCCGGTAAGGTTGATGGCATAGAGTTTGAGTTATACAACAGCGAGAATGTGCTAGTTGGCACATATACAACTGGTGCTGATGGCACAATTCTAAAGGGTGGAATTAGACCAGGTACATATAAAGTACACGAGATTGTTCCAGCCGGTTATCGTCAGCCTGCTGACAGAAATGTTGAAATCAAGCCTAATCAGACTACAACTGTTAAGTTCCACAACGTAATATCGGGTGGCGATTTAACTATCAAGAAAGCTACTGACTTTAATGGTTATGTTAAGAATGATACAGAACCATTTATATTCAGAGTTGAAGGCTTATCAAATGGATTTGAAACAGAGGTTGAAATTTATCCTAACCGTTCAGTAACTATTTCACTTCCACAAGGTGGCAGATATAAAGTTACAGAAATCTTGTCAGAAACTCAAAAGCTATATTGGCAAGAGCCTGACCAACCAAGTCAAGAAATAGTTGTTAATGATAATGAGCATAAAACAGTTACTTTTAACAACCACGAAAAGTATGGTAATTTCAAAGTAAAGAAAACTGCTGATGATGGTTTTGTCAAGGGAGTAAACTTTGAGTTCTTCGGAACATCTTACGCTGGTAAAGGTGTTTTCTTTACATTTTCAACTGACGAAAACGGTGAGTATTACCTAGATACAAACAAAATTCCAGTTGGTGAATATACACTAAGAGAGTATGGAACACCAAGCCCGAACCTTTATGTAGAACAAGAAGATATAACAGTAAAAATTGAAAATGGCAAAACAACACAGGTTAATGTTCATAATGAGAATGTTAATCGCAAAATGCAGATAATCAAGACTTCTGATGATGGTATTGTTAATGATATTGAGTTCAAAGTGAGCTGTGCAGAGCTTAACTTCTCAAAAGTATATAAAACAGATGAAACAGGTTTCATCACAGCAGATAACCTAAAAGAGGGTAAATATACTATTGAGGAGATTAACGTTCCTGATAGATACGAACCACAAGCACCTCAGACTATTGAAATCAAATATCCAACTACACAGGAAGAGGCTAACACACATTATGTTGTAAATTTCAAAAACACATTAAAGGACGGTAAAGCAAAGATTATAAAGACTTCTGCAAGTGGTAATGTAGAGGGTTTTGAGTTCAATATTACTGGTACAAGCTATAAAGGTGAGTACATCGAGCTACTAAACCTAAAGACAGACAGCAACGGTCTTATTGTAAAGGACTTACCACAGGGTACATACACAGTAGAAGAAATTAATGTACCGGGATATTTCGTAGTTCCTGAACCACAGATAGTTACTGTAACAGCAAACCAAACAACAGAGGTTAGTTTCTATAATGATTATCAGCGTGGTGACGGTGAAGTATTAAAGACATCTGACGATGGCAAGGTAGCTGGACTAAAGTTCAGACTATATGGTACATCTGATTGTGGCTTAAAGGTTGATGAAATTGCTATTACCAACGATAAAGGTATTGCAGAGTTTAAGAATATCTTAATCGGTACATATATAATAGAAGAAATCGACACTCCTGAACAGTACGAACCTCTTGAGCCAATGGCAGTAACCGTTATCGAGGGATTTCCTTTCGAAGTTGTTGCTCATAACTCATTCAGAGATGTGCCAGCAGAAATAAAGAAAACTTCTGAATATGGCATTATCGAGGGCATAGAGTTTAAAGTAAGCTGTGCTGAATTAAGCTATGATAAAACCTTTACAACTGATAGCAATGGTTTAATTGCAACTGATCTTTATCCTGGTACTTATCAAGTAACAGAGCTTAATGTTCCTGCGTATGCAGTTCCACAGGCTACAAAGACACTTGTAGTAGAGCCATATAGCTCTTCATCAGAAACAGCAAGCGTGCAGTTTGATAACTTGCTAAAGAAAGGCAAGCTAAGAGTTGTAAAAACTGCTGATGATAATGTAATTGAAAATGTAGAATTTAAGATTTTCGGAACATCAAACAGTGGTGCAGAGATCAGCATTTCAGCAAAGACAGATGTTAATGGTGAAGCAATCTTTGATAATATCCCAATCGGTAGATATACTCTTTCTGAGGTAGGTCAAGCAGACAGATATGTTACAGTCATTGATTCAGACTTCGATATTAACTGGGATGAAACAACTACAATGCTAGTTAATAACGAGCTTAAAAAGGGTGAAATCAGAACAAAGGCAAAGGACAAGGCTACTGATTGTGGCTATGCTTATGTAAGCGAAAACACAACACTTATTGATACTGTTACTTATCAGGACTTAGGCACTAACACAGAATATACTGTTGAGGGTGTTCTAATGGATAAGGAAACAGGCGAACAGCTACTTGTAAATGGTAGCACTGTTACAGCAAGCAAGACATTTACAACAACTTCAACTGGTGCTGGTGAAGTAGATGTTGAGTTTAATTTCAACAGTACAGAGCTAAGAGGTAAGTCAGTAGTTGTATTTGAACAGCTATATTATAATGGTGTGGCTCTTGCAAGCCATAAGGATATTAACGATGTAGGACAGACCGTAACATTCAAAGACCCTGATATTGGCACAACTGCAAAAGATGTATTCACAGACGAACACGAAGCCTTTGTAAGTGAAACTACAACAATCGTTGATACAGTAGAGTACAACAATCTGATTGTTGGCAAGGAATACACTATTAAGGGTATCCTTATGAATAAGTCAACTGGAGAACCACTTCTTGTTGATGGTGCAGAGGTTACAGCAACAAAGACATTTACAGCAGAGAGTGAAAACGGAACAGTTGATATGGAGTTCACTTTTAATTCTTCAGCGTTAAAGGGTACATCAGTAGTTGTGTTTGAACACATATATTACAATGACCTTGAGGTAGCTTCTCACGCTGATATATCAGACGATGGACAGACAGTAAAGTTCAAAGACATCGACCTAAAGACAACAGCAACAGACACAGCAACAGGTGGACATAACGGTTATGTATCTGAAACTACAACAATCGTTGACCGTGTAGAGTACACAGGCTTGATTGTTGGCAAAGAGTACACTGTAACAGGTGTACTAATGAACAAGTCAACTGGAGAACCACTGCTTGTTGATGGTGCTGAAATTATTTCTAGTAGCTCATTCACAGCAGAATCAGAGAACGGATATGTTGATATTACATTCACCTTTGATAGCTCTGCTTTAAAGGGCAAGTCCGTAGTAGCATTTGAAACATTGACATATGAAGATATAGAGGTTGCAACACATACCGACATCAATGATGATGGTCAGACCGTTACATTTGAAGAACCGAAGCTAAGCACAACAGCAACAGACAAGAACACAAAAGCTCATTATGCGTACATCAACACAACAACTACTATTACAGATGTGGTTGAATACAGCAACTTAATTGTTGGCAAGGAGTACACTGTAAAGGGTATTCTTATGAACAAGGAAACTGGTGAACCACTACTTGTTGACGGTGCAGAGGTAACAGCAACAAAAACTTTCACAGCAGAAGCTAAGAATGGAACAGTTGAGGTTGAATTTATATTCAATTCATCAGCTCTAAAGGGTACATCAGTTGTAGTATTTGAAACTCTATACTTCAGCGACCTTGAGGTAGCAACACACTCAGATATAACAGATGATGGACAGACAGTTGTTTTCCTAGAGCCAAAGGCTGGTACAACAGCAAAAGACCTATTAACTGGTGATAATTACACCTATGTATCTGAAACTACAACAATCGTTGATACAGTAGCTTATGAGAACTTGCTTGTTGGTAAGGAGTACACCGTAAAGGGTATTCTGATGAACAAGGAAACTGGAGAGCCACTGCTTATTGACGATGCAGAGGTTACATCAGAAAAGACATTCATTGCTGAAGCTAAGAACGGAACAGTAGATATTATCTTTGAGCTTAACTCGATATCTCTTAAGGGTAAGTCAGTAGTTGTGTTTGAACACATCTATTACAACAACCTTGAGGTAGCTTCTCACGCTGATATATCAGACGATGGACAGACCATAACATTCAAAGATGTTGACTTAAAGACTACAGCCAAAGATAAGACATCTGGCAAGAACACAGCAAAGGTTAGCAAGACAACAACTATTGTTGACACTGTTAAATACAGCAACTTAATTGTTGGCAAGGAATACACCATTAAGGGTGTATTGATGTGCAAAGAAACAGGCAAGGCACTGCTTGTTAATGGCAAGCAAGTAACAGCCACAAAGACCTTTAAGGCAACCACTGAAAACGGTAGCGTTGATGTTGAGTTCACCTTTGACAGCTCTGCTCTTGAGGGTAAGTCAGTAGTTGTATTTGAAACTCTATATTTCAACGACCTTGAGATAGCAGTACACGCTGACATTAACGATAAGGGTCAGACAGTTACCTTTGAACCTTCTGACAAGATAGAAAGTCCTGGTACTCCTGATGAGATAGATAGTCCAGGAACCCCTGATAAAATAGAAAGTCCTGGCACTCCTGACACAACAGAAAGCACACCATACACTGGTTCATCAGTACCTTATGTACTAATCATTCTATTTATTTCTTCTGCTGGTATTATTATGATTAGCAGAAAAAAAGCAAACAACTAAATAAACAAGTAGCTTAACTTAACGATTATGAAAGGATTTGACATTTATGAAAACAGCTAAAAAAATCGCAATAACATACGAAAAAGGTGGCTGTGGTAAAACAACCACAGCAGTAAATCTCTCGGCTATACTAGCCGAGAGAGGTTACAAAGTCTTGCTTATCGACCTCGATAAGCAAGCATACGCAACCAGTTATTATAACTGTTACGATGAAGAAACACAGCCTTGTATCTACGAAGTAATGCAAGGTTTAGAAACTTGCAAACAAGCAATCATTGAAACAGGCTTTGAAAACCTCTTTATTTTGCCTTCTTGCAGAAGATTTTCGGGCATTGAAACTTTTCTTATGATGAAAACAAAAAGACAAGAGTACACCCTGAAAACTGTTTTAGAGCCTGTTGAGAATGATTTTGATTATATAATTATGGACTGCCCACCATCGGGTGAAAGAATAAAGGAGAACGCTTTAACAGCAACGGATTATGTTATATTACCAATTATTCCTGACGATTTTGCAGTAGCTGGCTTAGTTCAGATAGCACAGGAGGTTGTAGAAATAAAGCGATTCACAAATCCTCATATCGAAGTATTAGGAGTGCTTATTACTCAATATGAGCGTAATAAAAACAAAATGGAATATACAAAGGCTTTCAAAAACCAAGATATGCTCCCTTGCTTTGATACTGTGATTCGTAAGAACACAGCATTATCAGAAGCAATAAATCATCACAAGCCAATCAATAAATATCGTAGAAGCAGTAATGGCTGTATCGATTACAAAGCATTTACAGATGAAGTTATAGCAAGAACAGGTGGTGCAAAATAATGGCAATTAATCTTGATAATATTAGTGCTGCTTTCGGAAAAGTTAAGGCAGTAGCTAATAATATTTCAATCATTTCACACAGTGAAAATGTTGCATTAGAAAACATTGTCCCTTCAGACTATAACCCATACAATGAGTATGATACACAGAACGATAACCAAGCAGTCAGACAGCTAGCTGACAGCATTGCTGTTCAAGGCTTAATTGAGCCGATTGTTTTAAATAAAGTAAAAGACAAATACATTATCTTATCAGGTGAACGCAGATATAAAGCAATAAAGCTTCTGAATTGGAAGTCTGTTCCAGCACAGGTTTATGATAATCTTGATACAACTACTGCTAACTTAATCTTACATACCTCTAATCTTGAGGTCAGAGATTATACATCAGGTCAGAAATTAATCTTTTATAAAGATGTGAGAAAACTGCTTGAAGATATGAAATCAAAAGGTCAGCTTACCGGTGGTATGCAAAAGGCTTTAGCTAATATGTTGCACATCAACGAAAGACAAGTACGCAAGTATGAGCGTATCTGTAACGAGCTGTCAGAGGACGAACAAGAGCAGATTATAAACAATGAAGTTAGTATTAATGACGGTTATAAAGTTGCTCAAGAACGCAAGAACGAGCGTGTAACAAACAACAAGTCAGAGCTTGATACAGATAGCATTGAAGATGTTCCAGCAGAAAATAAAAAGGATACTCTTGCTTATGAGCCAACACCTCAAGCGTTGAAAAATGAAAATTCAGAGCAATACACAAAGAAAACTCAAGACACTTCTAATGAAAAATCATTTGAGAATATACAAGATGATTTTCAAGAAAGTGTACTTGATTATGTGTTCAAACTTTACGGAAAAGATAAGCTGATTAGATTTTATAAATCATTTATTCCAACACAAAATGAAGCAATAGATTATTTTGTATCATACTTTAGTTCAGAATTGAAAAGCGTTGTTAAGATGAATAAAACAAATAAAAATATTTCAATTAATAACGATACATATGAAATAAGTTATATTGATGTTTTAATAAGACGATACATTCGAGAGGAGCAATAACAATGGAGATAACAAAAATATATGTAAAACCACTACCACAGCGTTTAGAAAGACTTTGCGGAACAGCAAGCATTATACTAGATAATATGATGGCAATTAACGATATAAAAATCCTTTACATTGAAAAGGACAGACGATTTTTTATAGAGTTTCCTAACGATTATAAAGCTAAAAAAGCAAGACGAGAAATTATAGCACCACTTAATCGTGAAACAAGAGAGTATATAGAAAATGAGGTATTAAAAGAGTTTTTTATTCAAGATAAAATAAAATACGGTAGATTGTTTGTAGAGTAATAGGTAAGCAAAAGAAGCAGAGCGTTAATGTTCTGCTTCTTTTATTTATAAAGAAATAGTGTTATCAAGTTATGTATTTACTCTGTAGAAACAATGACAGATATTATTTGTTTAATTATCGGTATAGTCATCGGTGCAAATTTAGGAGTGTTAATAATGAGTCTGTTTAAAGCGTCAAGCACTTCTACAAACAAGGACGGAGATGTTTGTAACAGAAAACAACAAAATAATAATGCAAAAAAGTAGGAGGTGAAGTAATGATTGTAAAGCTATTAGGGTTCAATGCACAAGAGTTTATTATAAGTCAAAGAGCTTCTTATCAAGAAAAATTACAGATGTTCAAAAGACAAAAACAAAAAGAGTTGTTATTTATGTGGTTAGAAATAATTTTAGTTTTGTCCATAATGTGTCAATTTTTATATTACATTCGTATAAAGAATAGTGTGATTTCTAGTTTAGGAATAATTTTAGTAGGAATATCAGTAGGAATATTATTAAAAAATAAAATGTTTGATAACATCTATTTTTCAGAACAGCCTAAAGAAGATTTTGAATTTGAATTTATACAAGCTATTCTTAAAAACAAAAATATAATATCCGCCGAAATAGTTTACGATACTATTTGGTTACAATATAATCTTAGATTTACATATAACAATAACGAACAAAAATGTTCTTATATAAAAATTATTTTGAAAGAGAAAAAGGATATTGATGAGCTGTGGTATGACTTGAGTTCCAATACCCTTTATGTTCCACAAGAAAAATTCAACTTGGTAAAATACAAACTTAAAATCCCTGTTGAAACATTTTTTACCGAGAACATTAATTTGAGAAATATATTAAAGGAAGAACAAGAGGTTTAGTTTATGAACAAAAGAAAAGCTAAGACATCAAAGAAAAAGAATAATAAAAACTGTTCCAAATATTGTGATTGCAAAGTAAAGATTGTGCAAATAGATATAGAAAAAGAATTCTATCAAATGGTTGAAAACTATAATCAATTTCCTAAAAACACATCAATAAATCCATTGGAGATAGAAACAGTAGATAATCCAATCAGAGTGATGGAGTGTTAAGGGTATCAAAAAAACTTTTTAAGATATTAAAAAATTATGATAGATATACTTAATAAATACAAGATAATGTTATCGAATAATTACAATTAGGAGGAAAAAGAAAATGGCAAGATTAACAACAGAGGAGCTAATTAAGAAGAACGAGGAGGAAATTGCTCAACAGGAAGAAAATGTAAGAGTGCCTAAAAACAAATTTATGAATGACATTACTAATTCTGAATATCAAAGCATTTTGCTAAATCGCTTATCATATCAAAAACAATTATTCGTTGAATTTGTTTCTAAATTACTTTTAAAAGGTACAATCATTCTTGAAGAAATACCACAAGATTTAAGAATTAATAATCGAACAATTTATATATCATCATTAAGAATAAGTAGAAGCAGTTGCATTTCTCTGATAAAAGATTTAAAATTAATTTTATCCGATCTTGAGTATATGTCATCATCTGATAAAGAAAACATTATAACAATTTTATCCAATGAAATTCAATATTTAGAAATTAAGTATTTAGGAGATAAAGAGATTGAAGATTTTAAAAGAACTGTTCCAAGAGAGATATTGCAAAGATTGTGAGTATAAAAACACCGAATTTTATTCACGGAATAAAAAAGACAAAAACAAGGAACAACTGAGAAAATTTGATAGATTAGTTGAATCTTTGGAAAAAATCTCAAATTATAATGAGCATATTCTGTATTTTAATAAAGATGCAACAGAGAACGAGTTGTTGTTTATAACAATAAAAGAAAAGTTTGATTTTACTGGTAGAGTTACATACCTAACCTTTACAGGACATACTTATAGGAATATATATGGAGGCGAAAGATTAAAACCATATATGTGTGTAGAAGCTTACCTAGATAATGATAATCAATATTTAAAATATTTTAAAATCGTTGATATTCGTTGTGAGCCGAATAAAGGTTATGGCTCTTTAATAATGAGCCACTTTATTGAATATGCTAAATCTATGAGAGTACTGTACATTTCAGGCTTTCTATCTTTTGTCGATACTGCTGATGAGGAACATAATCAAAGATTACGACATTTTTATTCTAAGTTTGGTTTTACTATTGATGATAAAGATAATATTAAATTACAGTTAAATAAATAATAGGTAATTCAAGCAAAATGTTCAAATGAATGTTTTGCTTGAATTGCTTTTAGGAGGAAAAATAAAATGGCAAGATTGTCAACAGAGGAGCTAATTAAGAAGAATGAGGAGGAAATTTCTCAACAGGAAGAAACAATTAAACAAGCACAAGAAAAGATAAAACAACTAAAAAAAACAAGAAAAAGATTGATTGAAAAGAAAGAACAGGAAGAACAGCAGAGTATGCTCGATTTACTAAAAGCAAATAATATCACAAAATGGAAAGACCTAGAAAAAATAATAGAGGAACGCAAGAACTCAGAGATCGGAATCAGTTCCGATGACAATAATAACAACAACGAGCAATTTAATAATTAATTTATAAAGTGCTTGTTTGTTAAAAACTTGAGATTTTCTCAACCTGAGCGTAAGCGATTTTTGAAAATTAATTCGTGTTTTTAGCGAATTAATTTCGGGGTTTTAGGGTCCCCCTAACAAGCGATTTTGTATATACTTGTATATACAAAATCTACGCTTGCAACAGCGTTATTTTGCAGGGCAAAAGTACGCTGTTGTTTTTCCCGCAGAAAAAGAAATTATCTCCTATTGCAAACCTAAGAATGTGCATTTACCCAATTACTTTGGATGAGAACTTATTTCCTATTTTTATAAAATGTGATGATTAGTGTAGCAATTTTAAATTTACAGAATTTAATTTTTAAGAAAAATAATATTCCGAGGTGATGAGAAGATTGAGTAAAAAAACTGAAAATATTTTAATTAGAGTAACATCTGAAGAAAAACAAAAAATAGCAGATAACGCTCAACTTGCAAAGATGTCGATAAGTAAGTATCTAATTACTTTGGTTTATAGAAAGCGTATGGTTGTTATCACAGATGCTAACCAACTAATTGCTGATATTCACGGAGCTTGCGTAAATCTTAATCAAATAGCTAGAGTTGCGAACTCTCAAAAGTTTGTAAACAAAAGCAATGTTGAAGCAATTTTAAAATTATCAACAGAATTAAAAAAATTGCTTTATGAAATAATAGATTTAATTGTTGAACAGGATAAAGACAATTATGTTACACAACCAACAGTTACAAATGTGAGATTAGGAAATGTAGAAACTACACTTTTTGAAATATCGCAATCTATAAAAGAAATTCAAAATAAATTAGGAATAGAAAATGGCAGTAGTTGAATACACTAAAAAACCAAGTGTCCAAGATGGTAAAGAGGTTATTACTGGTGGAATTAAAAGTTTCTCTCACGTAAAAAATGCTATTGAATATATTTTAAATCCATCAAAGAGTGCGTATTCCTCTTTTGTGAATTGTTACGCTGGAACAAGCTATGATATTTCAATACAATTCAAAAACATCAGAGAATTATTTAATAAGAATGATAAAATCCTTGCCCATCATTATGTGCAAAGCTTTGCACCTGATGATAATATCACACCGGAACAAGCCTTTGAAATCGGAAATAGACTTGCCGAGAAAATGGCTCCAGGATTCCAAGTTGTAGTATCAACTCATATTGATAAGGATTGCATACATAACCATATAATCATTAATTCCGTTAATCCTATAACAGGTTTGAAATATACAGCAGATAACACTTCCCTTGCATTTGCTCGAACAGAAAGTGATAAGCTGTGTAGAGAATATAATTTAAGTGTTATAGAAAAAGATAAACAGAATAAATTTAAAAGTATTGATATGACTACATACAAGCTCGGTGTAAAAGGCAAAAGCTGGAAAATAAAACTTACTTCAGATTTAGATGAAGCTTTAGAATGTTGTAAAACTAAAGATGAGTTTATAAAGTTTTTTGAAGAAAGGGATTACACTATTAAATATAGGGATATTCATATTACATTTCAGAAGAATGGTGAGAAAAAAGGAATAAGAGCAGACACATTGGCAAAACAATTTGGTGCAAAATATTACAAATCTAATATTGATAAAATACTGGGTGTTATGCCTGAAATCACAAAAGATGAATATATCCAACAGAAAGAAAACCAAAAAGGTATAAAGAAAAAACAAAAAACAGTTAAATACAAAAATGCGTATGAGCGTTTGGAAGAGAAATACTTTAAATTCAATCCACCAATGACATTTGCAAAATCTGAAAGTTGGACAGTATCAAAGAACTTATTCACAGCCAATCCACTATTATTTACTTTGAAACTTATACAACATATCTTTTTTAAAAGTAAAAAAAGGTATTGTCGAAAAAGAAAAATTGAAAATTATCCTAAACAACCCTTAAATCGAATTACCAACTCAAAAGATATTTATGCGTGTAAAAGCAACATCTCTTACAAGCAGTTAAAATCAGCACCAGGAGAAACAGCACAGATAAAAATATATGCGTGGCAGTTACCAAGACTGCTCTCGCAATCTTTTTTCTATTATTCCTTTATTGATATTAATAATGGAATAGCTACTGTTTACTTAAAACAAAAAGACTTAACCAAACTTGCAAAGGCACTTGAGCTTACTGATGAGATGTTCTTTGTAAAACAGAGTGAACAATTATTAAATCAAAAGAATTATAGTAAGCTCAAAAAAGAAAACAGCAAAGTTAATTATCTTGTTGTCACAGAGGAACAACGCAAACTATTAAAAGAGCATTTTATAAACTTTGCTTACTTTGAAAAAGAAGATAAATATAATATAGTTTTTGCTCCACAGGATAAGAAAAAAATTATTGAAATACTATATCCTGAAAGAGCAAAAAGAAAATCGCAACAACCTAAAACTGAAACAGCTTATGAGCGTAATTGCAGAATTAATATTGAGCTTAAAGCTATCGCAGAAAAAACAGGTGACAAGCTGGAATATAGGCTTGTATCATCAACACAGTTACACAATCTTGAAAAGTCTGATGTTAAATTTGCTTATTTCCGGAAGGAGGACGGAAGAAATAACATCGTCTTTTTAAGTAGTGATAAATTAAAGGTTGCTAAAATATTAGCAACCGAAAAAAACGAACACATAAGCAATGACAATGAACACATAAACGATAACATAACTAGAAGATAAGGAAGTGTTCAGTTGATGAATGACGAAGAATTAAGATTGAATTTGAAAAACGCTGGCAAATATCAGCTTAACTATTTGCAATCTAATGAAAGAAAATGGATGACTTTTTTAAGTCAATCATGTAATCATTACAGTAGAAGTTTTTTAGAGCAGTTGTTAATTATCGCCAGTTATCCAAATGCAACAGCAGTAATGGAAGAAAATTTATGGCAGAAAAACAACTATGTAGTAAAAAACGGAGAAATGGGAATTGCTGTACTAACAAATTTTGATGGAGATTTTCAAAACAATCAAAAGATAAACGGTGCAACTGTTAAAGTGTACTATGACATATCCCAAGTTGAAAAGATTTCAGCAAAAGAGGTTTATCGTTGGAACATTGGAAACATAGACGAAAACCTTGTAATAAAATCACTTAATGATAATTACACCAATGTTAATACCTCTACATTTGTTCATACAGTTATTACTGCGATTTCATCAGAAATTGATAACACGATTAAGGATTTAGACACAAGAAATTTCATTATTAATTCAGCAAGCTATCAAGTCTTAAGTCGATGTGGTTATAATGCAAATTCTATTTTTAAGTCTGAAGATTTTAAATTTGTTACAAAGTTTGAAAATGATAAGAATTTCATTAAGATTGCAACGCAAGCTAATGATTTATCTAGTAGTATGTTAAAGCATATTGCAAAAATAGTGCGTAAACATTACAATGAAAGTAAAATTAGTGTTAAGGAGGAACAGACAAATGAGCATAATATTCAATCCACACGCAGATATAAGCAAGGGCGAACCAACAATAATTTACACCAAGTTTCGCAAGAGCGAAACGAGTGGAGCGTTAATTCCGATAGTGGACGCAACGGACGAAGAGCCAATGGAACTGGGAGTGTACGCAGCGAAGCACCTGAAATATCTCAAGGAGGAACATCCGGACAGATATACGGAGCTGATGTTGTTGGAGAACACAACGGAGTATCTTCACAACATAGAGATGACAGCACAGAACCGAAAGGAAACAATAATCGAGCAACAGAAGAAAGCACTGGGAGTAACCGAGGAGCTGAAAGCGAAAGACCAAATGAAATGGGTGGGCTTGATGAACAACATTATTCAATCAGCCGAGGAGATAGTTCTAAACGAGATAGTTTACGTTTAAGCTCAAACCCACAAGTTAATATCACAGATAACAAGGCAGAAGTTGATGTACAAAATCAAACTTCTGCTTTTTCTATTTCACAGCAGATTATTGATGATACTCTCTGTAAAGGTAGTGGCTTTTCTCAAGGTAAAATGCGTATCTATGAGCAATTTGAAAAGAATTTATCCTCAAAGGAGAATGCTGAATTTCTGAAAAATGAATATGGCGTTGGTGGTGGCTCACACGCTGGTGGACACGATGGCTATAGCACTTGGCACGACGCCAAAGGTTTTAGTATAACAAAGGGCTATGACGATAACCGACCAAAGGTATTTCTTAATTGGAAACAGGTTGCTACTCGCATTTATCAGCTTATCCGTATGGATAGATACCTAAATTCAAAGGAAAAAGAATACTATCCTAAATGGCGTGAAAAACAAGAAATAAAAAGAATTGAGCTTTTGCAATTAAAACAGGAAAGAGAAAATAAATCTATTCCAGCAGAAAAAGAAAATATTGAATATATTTATAAATACGCTGTGGGAGATAAAGTTTATTTGGGTGCAAGTGAATATGAGGTATCCTCTATTTCTAATGACGATTTAATCATTTTACAGGATATACATTTTCCTTTAATGGAAAAGGAAATGAAACGTGAGGAATTTGAAAACGCACTTAAAGAAAGCATTTTCAATGACCACTTAAAAGTACCTAAACTAACCTTTGATGAAGAAACACTTGCTACTGAACTTAATGCATCTGATACAACAGAGGCTCAAGAACAACCAATAAGCAATACTAAGTCGGTTGATGACCTTCAGGTTGGTGATGTTATCCGTCTTGAAAATCAAGAATGGACTATAAGCAAAATTGACGGTGATTTTTCTGTTGAATTAATCAACAATGATAAAACTGCAAATAACTCTGTTCAAAAATTTATGGGACACTGGAAAGAAAATATTGCAGAAATTGGCTTTGAGTATATCCCCCCTGTTGAGAAAAGGACAAAAAGTACACCTACTGCTAAATCTAACTACATAATCAATGATGATAATCTTGGTGTAGGTGCTAAGCCTGAGCGTTTCCAAAACAACATCAATGCTATTCGTTTGCTAAAAGCTATTGAGAGCGAAAACCGTTTAGCTACTCAAGAGGAACAGGAAATATTATCAAAATATGTTGGTTGGGGTGGCTTGGATAAATACTTTAAGCCAACACACAGCCGATACAATGAGCTTAGAGAGTGCCTGACAGATGATGAATTTGCTTCAGCAAGTGCAAGCACCTTAACAGCCTTTTATACTCCACCAATGGTTATAAGAGCTATGTATAAGGCTCTTGATAACCTTGGATTTACAAATGGTAATATCCTTGAGCCTAGCTGTGGTACAGGTAACTTTATGGGTATGCTACCTAAAAATATGCAGAACAGTAAAATGTTTGGTGTAGAGCTTGATAGCATATCCGGTAGAATAGCAAAACAACTGTATCAGAAAAACAATATTTCCATTGGTGGCTATGAAAATGAGAAGTTGCCTGATAGCTTTTTTGATGTTGCAGTTGGTAATGTTCCTTTCGGTAATTTTAAGGTATCAGACAAAAGATATAATAAACACAAATTTCTTATTCACGATTATTTCTATGCTAAAACGCTTGATAAGGTTCGTCCTGGTGGTGTTATAGCATTTATCACAGCAAAGGGTACTTTGGATAAGAAAGATAATCGTATAAGAAAGTATCTAGCCGAACGAGCTACCCTCTTGGGTGCAATAAGATTGCCTAACAACACATTCAAGGGTGCAGCAGGAACAGAGGTTACCTCTGACATTCTTTTCTTGCAGAAAAAAGAAGCATTATCACTTGATAACCCTGATTGGCTATACCTAAAGGAGAACGAGGACGGTATCGTTATAAATCAATATTTTGTTGATAATCCTGATATGGTGTTGGGCGATATAAAATTAATTTCTGGTCCATACGGGCTAGAAATGGCTTGCGTGTCTAACGATGATGGCACACTTGAAGAAAAATTAAATGCTGCTGTGGCTAAAATACAAGGTCAGATAGTAACTTATAACAAGGCTCAAGATGCAGACGATGTAATCGAAAGCACCGAAGTAACAGCTATACCAGCAGACCCTACTGTTAAAAATTATAGCTATGCTATTGTGGACGGAGATTTATATTTCCGTAAGAACAGCATAATGGAAAAACAAAGCATAACAGGCTTACCTGAAGAACGAGTAAGAGGATTGATAAAGCTAAGGGATATTGTCAGAGATTTGATTGATTATCAGTCAAACGATTATCCTGACAGTGATATTTCTGCTAAGCGTGATGAGCTTAATAATGAATATGAAAAATTCACTAAAAAGTATGGCTTAATTAACAGCAGAGGTAATAAGCTGGCATTTAATCAAGACAGCTCTTTCCCACTACTTACATCTCTTGAGCTGTTAGACGAGGACGGAAAGCTGAAGCGTAAATCTGATATATTCTATAAGAGAACCATTAAACCGTACATTCCAGTAACATACGCTGAAACTTCTATTGAAGCACTGGCTGTAAGCCTTAACGAGCGTGGTAAGGTTGATATAGAATATATGGCTAAGCTAACAGGCTTTGAACAGGAAAAGGTAATAGCTGACTTAACAGACATTATTTATCCAGTACCGGGCAAGGACGAGTATCAGACAGCAGATGAGTATTTGTCAGGTGATGTTCGTACAAAGCTATTCATAGCAAAAAGCGTTGCCGAAAATGACAGCAAATACAAAGGTAATGTTGTTGCTCTTGAAAATGTACAGCCAAAGGACTTATCTGCAGCAGAGGTCAAAATTCGTTTAGGTGCAACTTGGGTTGATACTAAATACATCAAGCAGTTTATTGACGAGGTATTCCAACCAGGATACCACACCTATAAAATAAATGTAACCTACAGTGAGTACACCAGTAAGTGGAATATAACCAGTAAAAGCTCTGATACTGGCTTTTTGGCAAGAAACACATACGGAACTAAGGACTATAACGCTTATCAGCTACTGGAGCTTGCTCTTAATCTGAAAACACCTAAGGTATACGATGTAAAAATTATAGAAGGTCAAGAAGTAAAGGTGTTTAACCCTCAAAAAACAACTGTTGCAAGGAAGAAGCAAGAAAAAATTCAAGAAAAGTTTGAAGACTGGATTTTTGCTGACCCTCAGAGAAGAAATGATTTGTTGCGTAAATACAACGATACCTACAATTCAATCCGTAACCGTACATATAATGGCTCACATCTGACATTTCCGGGTATGAACCCTGAAATCACCCTGCGACCACATCAGGTTAATGCAATAGCTCGTACTCTGTATGGTGGCAACACCTTACTTGCACACGTAGTAGGTGCTGGCAAGACCTTCGAGATGATTGCAAGTGCAATGGAAGCAAAAAGACTTGGCTTGTGCAATAAATCTCTGTTTGTTGTACCAAACCATTTAACCGAGCAAATGGGTTCTGACTTCTTGAACCTTTATCCATCAGCAAACATTCTTGTTGCTACTAAGAACGATTTTAGCACACATAAGCGTAAAGAGTTCTGCTCAAGAATTGCCACAGGAGAATACGACGCTATAATTATCGGACATTCTCAGTTCGAAAAAATTCCTGTTAGCTTAGAAAGACAAGAAGCCTTTATTCAAGAAGAAATAAATGATATTGTTAACGCTATTGCTGAAGCAAAGGCTCAGAACGGTGAAAACTTCACTATAAAACAGCTAGAGGGCGAAAAGAAAAAGCTTGAGAACAAAATGAAAGAGTTGTACGAGGATAAAGCAAAGGACGATGTAGTTACCTTTGAACAGCTTGGTGTTGACCGTATCTTTGTTGATGAAGCACACAAGTTCAAGAATTTGTATATTCGTACTAAGATGACTAATGTAGCTGGCATAACCTCATCTTCTGCTGATAAATCAGCCGACTTGCTGATGAAGTGTAGATATATTGATGAAATCACAGGTGGTAAGGGTATTGTGTTTGCTACTGGTACACCTGTTTCAAACTCTATGTCAGAGCTATATACTATGCAAAGATATTTGCAGTTTGACACCCTAAAGAAGCTTGGATTTGCTCACTTTGATAGCTGGGCTTCTAGCTTTGGTGCTACCGTTACAGCAAGTGAGCTTGCTCCTGAAGGTAAGAAGTATAGAGAAAAGACAAGGTTTGCAAAGTTCTTTAATCTACCTGAGCTAATGAACATCTTCAGAGAATGTGCAGATATACAAACAGCCGATATGCTGAACCTACCAGTTCCTAAAGCAGAATTTAAAACGGTTGTTGCAAAGCCTAGTGCAGACCAGCGTAATTTTGTAGATGAGTGTGGTAATCGTGCAGACCGAGTACGCTCAGGTTCAGTTGACCCACGAGAAGATAATATGCTGAAAATTACCACTGATGGCAGAAAGCTTGCAGTAGACCAGCGTATAGTTAACCCTGAATTGCCTGATTTTGAGAACAGCAAGATTAATATGTGTGTTAATAATGTGTTTGAGATATGGCAAGACACAGCAGAACAGCGTAGCACTCAGCTTCTTTTCTGCGATTTATCAACACCTACTACTGACGGCTTTAATGTTTATGATGATATTAGAAATAAGCTAATCAGCAAGGGTATTCCACCTAAAGAAATAGCCTTTATCCATAACTATAACACCGACGCAAAAAAGGCTGCCTTGTTCAGCGATGTAAGACAAGGTAAAATCAGAGTTCTGCTCGGCTCAACTGAAAAAATGGGTGCTGGTACTAACATTCAGGATAAGCTAGTTGCTTTGCACGATTTGGATTGTCCTTGGCGTCCAAGTGACCTCGAGCAACGACTAGGTCGAATACTAAGACAAGGCAACGAGAACGAAGAAATCTATGTGTTCAGATACGTTACTGAGGATACATTCGACGCATATTCATACCAATTAATTGAGAATAAGCAGAAATTTATCTCTCAGATAATGAGTTCAAAAACACCAGTAAGAGAAGCTGAAGATGTAGACCAATCTGCTCTTTCATACGCTGAAATCAAAATGCTTGCAACAGGTAATCCTCTGATTAAAGAAAAGATGGATTTGGATATTAAGCAAACCAATCTAAAGGTATTAAAGGCTGACTATTTAAGC
>JAXJTR010000050.1:0-2880 GCA_036309465.1 Acutalibacteraceae bacterium | reverse complement strand
GTTTTAGGGCATATTTAATTAGAGATTGACGAAACTTCATCTTTTGTGTTACAGTATTCATAGCAAATAGGTATCCTTTCTGTATTAGTTTTTTCGCAAATTTAACTGTAACACAGATTGTTCCTATTTGCTATCTTTTTTGTTCTTAGATTTTGAGCAGAGGCATTTTCTAGTCGCCGCTTGCGGTTTACTCTTGACAAATGATTTATTAAAAATGCTACAATATTCTTTCGACAGCTTCTCTTTACTTTTTGTTCTTGAGTTTCTCGCTGTCGGCTCACCATTTTTTGCATTTTTATTTCATTTGTCAAGAGCGACGGGCTGCTTAATCTTTTCTTTTGTAACACATCTATTGTAAACCTACAAAATATTTACTTTAAATTTTTTTAGAGCTATTGACAGTTCTAAGCAGATATTGTATAATTAGCAGTGCAATTATGTGCAAATACATATTACCCATTCAGATGGGAGGGAAATAGATGGCAGAAATTAGAATTAAGGATAATGAATCTCTTGAGAGTGCTCTTAGAAGATTTAAGAAGCAGTGTGCAAGAGCTGGCGTTATCGCAGAAGTTCGTAAAAGAGAGGCTTATGAGAAACCTTCTGTAAAGCGTAAGAAGAAGTCTGAGGCGGCTCGTAAGCGTAAGTTTAAGTAATCACTTAATTTGTTCTACAAAGGACGAGCATTTGCTCGTCCTTTTGTGCTATATATGGCATTAATAAAGTAGGTATATATATGAAAACATTATTTTTTAATTCTTTATTGCAAATAGATATTACTGCTCTTAATGCAATGAACATCAATTGTGTTTTATTAGATATTGATAACACCATAAAGCCTTATGGTGCAAAAACAGTAGACGAAAATTATGTTAATTGGATTAACACAGTAAAAAATCAAAACATAAAGGTAATTTTATGTTCAAATAATTATAAGAAAAATGTAGAACCAATAGCTAAAGGTATTGGTTGCGATTTTGTTCCCTTTTGTCTGAAGCCATCACCTTTTGGATACTTTAAAGCTTATCTAAAGTCTGGTTGTAAGCTGAAAAATATTGTTATTATAGGTGACCAGTTTTTTACAGATATTTTAGGTGGTAAAATAATGTTTGTAAAAACTATTTTACTTGAACCAATATCTGCAGAAAGTGAAGGTGCAACAGTAAAATTAAGACGAAAGCTAACAGCATTTTTTACCAATAGAATAAAAGCACGAAAAAATCCGTATATTAAAGGAGATAATTAGATTATGAAAAAGGTACTTTTACTCCTTGGTCCTAACCTTAATTTGGTTGGTATTAGAGAAAAGTCAGTTTATGGTGAGGTTACAGCTGAAACTATAGAAAAAAGTATTATTGAATATGCAAAGTCAATTAATATAGAGCTTACAGTTTTTCAATCAAACTGGGAGGGTGCCATTATTGACGAAATCCATAAGGCTCGTACAGACTACGATGCTGTTGTTATTAATCCTGGTGCATTTACTCATTACAGCTATGCAATTCGTGATGCTATTGCAGGAGTTTGCACACCATTTGTAGAGGTGCATATGTCTAATATACATAAAAGAGAAGAATTTAGACATACATCTGTCACCGCACCTGTTTGTGATGGTCAAATTTGTGGCTTTGGTGCCAAAGGCTACGAAATGGCACTAGACTATATTAATACTTTGTAAGATAAAAAGGAAAATAGCTATGATAAATAGAATTAATGCACTACAACGAAATATAACAGGAAAAGCTCAAGCATTTCTAATAACTTCAGACGTAAATCGTTTTTATTTTACTGGTTTTTCATCGTCAGCAGGTGCTGTGCTAGTAACAAAATCAAAGGCTTATTTACTTGTTGATTTTAGATATGGTGAATCCGCTGAAAATACAGTTAAACATTGCAAAGTTATAGTTTACAGCAAATTTTTTGAAAGCCTAGGTAAAATATGTAAAGAGGAACATATAACCGAAATTGTTGTTGAAAAATCTAATGTAACACTATCTCAAGCTGAAAATTATAAAAAATATTTTGAAAAATTTGGTGTAACACTTGGAAATACCTCTATTTTAGATGCTGTAATTGAAAATTTAAGACTTGTAAAGTCATCCGATGAAATTAATATGATTAAGCAAGCACAAAAAATTTGTGAAGAAGCATATTTAGAGGTGCTTAACTATGTAAAACCAGGTGTTACAGAGCGTGAAATTGCTTTGGAATTAGAATATTTAATGCGAAAAAAAGGGGCAGACGGTGTTTCTTTTAAGCTTATTACTATTACTGGTAAAAAAACATCTTTACCTCATGGTGAACCTGATTGCAGTGTATTAAAAGAGGGCGATTTCTTTTTAAGTGATATTGGTGCTTTATATAAAGGATATCATAGCGATATGACTAGAACTGTAGCTATAAAAAGCTATACAGACCAAATGGTAGAGATTTATAATATAGTATTAAATGCACAGCTTTCAGCTTTAAATGCTGTTAAAGCAGGGGTAAAGGCAAGTGAAGTTGATAAAACTGCAAGAGATATTATTGTAAATGCAGGCTATGGTGATTTCTTTGGTCATTCTACAGGTCACGGTGTTGGTTTGGATATTCACGAATCTCCTACAGTTTCAACAGGAAGCGAAACTATATTAAGTAACAATATGGTTATAACTGTAGAGCCTGGTATTTATTTACCTAATAAATTTGGTGTAAGAATAGAGGATATGGTTTTAGTAACACAAAATGGTTACGAAAATTTTGCATCAATAGACAAAAAATTAACCGTAGTTTGATATTTATCAAAAAAGAAATCGTGAAATAAAGTGTGTTAGTTATAAAATTGTTTTTACATTTTAATAATAATCTTCATTAAAACTTTGGATAAATGAAGATTATTAT
>JAXJTR010000049.1:0-18163 GCA_036309465.1 Acutalibacteraceae bacterium | reverse complement strand
GCTAGGGTTAGAATGTAATATAGGTGCAGTGAGTTCAAATACAAATTTAATTTTATTACCTACATATTGGTTGCGTGAATGGTTTGGTTTGCCTTATGACGCATTTTTTAGATAGTCTTTAATTGTTTTTTTTGTGAATATTTTTAAATTAATAATAGATAATTATAAACTTTGCATATAAAAAACAGATAACTTATATTGTATGTTGATTATTTTGTAATAATCAATGTTTAATTTCTATAAAAAAATTCATTGATTTTCTATGTTTTTTTATTGTTTGTATTTAAGAAAAATTTAAAAATATAGTTGCTAAATCTAAAATTCTATTATATAATTAAATTACTGAAGTGTATGCTTCACCAAATAATGCATTATATTGGAGGAGACTAAAAATGACAAAGAAAATTTTAAGCGTTATCACAAGCGTTGCTGTTCTAGGTTCAATGGCTTGTGCTACTGCTGTGAGCACATCTGCTTTTAAGGGTTCTTTCTCATTCGAGATTCCAGAGAACTGGAAGAACGCTAACAAGACTTTCTACGCTCACATTTGGGACGGTCTACCAGACGGCGATGGTCTATATGGCTGGCAGACAAAAGACGAGAAAATGAAGGTTTCTGACGACGGTAAAACAGCTACTTATGACATTCCAAAGGATGGTAACTGGAACCTAATCATTATATCAGGTGACTCTGGTATTCAGACATACGATACAGTATTTAACGAGAATTGTATTGGCGATACTTGTTATGTACTAGATAAGAAGTTTGAGAACCCTGTAGACTCTAAGAAAGAAGCTTATGGTCTAGCATGGAGAAACAACGAAGATTGTGGTCCTCACAAGGTTGTATCTTCACTTGGTAACGTAATCGGTAATGCTTTCCTACCTGGCGAGAACGATCAGATCCTATACGACAATTTCTGCAAGAAGTACGACGTTAACAACGAGGCTGATGGTGAGACACTATTCAACTGGAATGATGACGGTGCTATCGAGACAGGCAAGACATGGGAGCAGGTTAAGGCTGATGTTGCTAAGGAGCTAGGTATTGACCCTAATTCATCAGAGAGCTCTTCAGATGAGTCATCAGAGTCAGAGTCATCATCAAGCTCAAGTTCATCATCTAACTCAAGCTCATCTTCAAGCTCAAGTAGCTCAAGCACATCATCAAGTAGCTCACAGACAACTGGTGCAACTACTACAGGTGATGCTACACCAATCGCAGCATTGGTTGCTACACTAACAGCAGCTCTAGGTGTTGCTTTCTTCGCTAGAAAAAAGGCGTAAGATAAAATAAATTTCGCATACACTTTGTAAGGGACGGTTTATCCGTCCCTTTTTGTTATGCTAAAATGATTATGCCCAATAAAAAAGCTCCACATTAAAGTGAAGCTTTTTTATCTATATGTTTTAACTTATACTAAACTCTAATTAAAAACTAGAATCAGTTAATTAAAATTTAATGTTACATTAGTATTGTGGCAGAGCGTTAGCCTCCCTTGTGCAAAGGGAGGTGGCTCGCCAAAGGCGAGTCGGTGGGATTGTTTGCTAACAGAAAGCATTGCAATTTAACTTAAAATAAGGCTATAACAATCCCTCAGTCAGCTTCGCTGACAGCTCCCTTTACACAAGGGAGCCTTTACGCTATATCGTATCTATTATGTTCTTTAATCAGGTATTAGTATTATATAATGATGTAAGGATATGTATTTTAAATGATATTCAACTTATATTACTTTTCTTCAAAAAGGTCGTCAATAATACCTGATGTTGTATTTATATTTGAATTACTATCATTTTCGTAAAGCTCTTTTCTTTTAGCTGCTATAAAGCTTCGTCTATCCTTAGTTCCAGATTTAGAGGCCTTCCACATAAAAATCATAACAGCATACTGTACTGAAAGCATAACTACAGGAAGAATGATTGCATCAAGAAATGTTTCAAATCCACCTCTGAAATATTCAAATAGAAAAAATCCAGCAGTTGCAACTATAGGAAATAAAAAGTAAAACCATTTTGATTTATCTGCCTCGTCGCACTCTTTTTCTTCTTTTTTTAGAAATTCTTCATAAGATAACTCGCCTTTACCTTTTTTTATGTTTCGTTCTTTTGCTTTTATGTATTTTTTTTCGTAAAATTTCTTAACATAATCTTCATTGTTTGAGCTTGATAATTCACTGAAAGTAATTTTGTTTTCTTTTTGAACTTTTATTCTTTTATAATTTAGCGGATAATAAAATGCAAGGTATAAAGCTCCGCATAATAATGTTACCCAAACAGGGCAGTTGATTAGGTTAGTTTCAGTAGAAGTCATTAGTAAATACATAGCCACACAAGAAATACCTACTACTACAAGTGTAGTGTTTCTTAGAACATTCAAGGATATACGCTTAGTTTTAAACATAATGTTTCGTGTAATAAAATTACTGATATAACCAAGCATTATTACTACAAGAATACCTATAAGATAACCGGATATATTTAAACCTGTTATGGCGTTAAAGAAGTCTACCTCTACACCTTCTAAGTAATCTGAAACTATAACAAGTATATCGAATATAGAAAAGGCAACCATTGTTTGTGCTAAAATTTTAATAGAATCAGCTACATATAAAAGCTTATTTTTAATTCCAAAGTCAGAACAGAATATCTTGCAAAATTCCTCTACATCGTTTCCAACAATACTGCTTACAGGTTTGTTGGCATCTTGTGCAGTTAAAAATATATCTAATAACTCGCTTAATCGCTCTTCAGTTGTAGTCTCGTCAATATATTGAGAGCTAACATACATTTCTATTTGCTTAAAGGTTGTTTTATAGTCGTTTTTTAAATTATCTATATGATACACATAGCTGTTTCTCATTATTTATTATCCTCTCTGTCTAAAATTTTGTTTGCTGATGCTGTTATTTTTTTATAATTTAATTTAAACTCTGCAAGATTTTCAATTCCTGCTTCTGTTATTGAGTAATATTTCCTAATGGGCCCAAATGGCGATTTTTCTTTTCGGCACGAGATTAAAGACTTTTTTTCTAAACGAGTTAAAACAGGATATAATGTGCCTTCAAGTAAATTTTCAAATCCGCTAGATTCAAGCTCTGCAAGAATCTCATACCCGTAGGTTTCGTGCATAGATATAATAGATAGCACACAGCCCTCTAAAATACCACGCAGTAATTGTGGGTCTGACAATTAAGCTCCTCCTTTCAAAAGCTACTTTGTGTTGTTGAGTAGCTTGCTGCTAATATATCATAACTACTATGTGTTGTCAAGTAGCTGATAAAAAATTTTTACACCAATATATGAATAATCTTTACTATTACAAATAGTGCAAAATTTTTAAATAAAATAAATTTAATAGTGAAAATCCTCGTTTAATCATTTAATACTACTTGATGATTAAACGAGGATTATTATAATGTTTATTAGTATAAATAATTTATTGATAAAGATATTCTAAAAATATTGTTGTTAAGATGTTAAAAATTTATACTACAGCCTGCTATTTTTTATAAAGTGTAAAAGCATTTTTTCTGTTTTAGCGTATATGTTAGGTAAATCTTTTATAGGTAATGGATTTTTTCCTTTGCCTATCTCTACAGTAAAAGCAGGTATTTTAAGGGTATCAATAAGCCAATCTTTAAGTCCGCCACCTGTTGCTATGCTGTCAGGCTGTCTGATGATATATCCGCTTAAAAGTGACATAGCTGTTGCTATTTTTTCGCTTTCTATTGGTGTGTGTTTGCCAAAATTCCAGTATATTTCTTCTCCCTGACTATGAAAAGCTATTGCCTTTGTAATTTGATTATTTCTGCAATATTCTGTTATAGCAATAGTTTCGGGTTGGTTTTCAGGGGCTTCACCACCGTATCTGGTTGTGGCTGGTTTTATTATTCCAAGCTTTATTTCTTTCTTTTTTAAGTTATACCAGTCTGCGTTAAAATTGTGGTTTAAATCTACTCCGTTTGCGTTGCTCTGCCAGTGAATTGTATCACCTTGGCTTATATACTCTACTTGGTTGGTAAGCCATTTTGCACTGCTACTACCGTGAATACTTATTTCAACACCATCAGGATTTAAGCAAGGGATAACTGCAAGTGAAATATTTTTAAAATATTCCCACAATTTTTCTTGTGCAAGTGTTTTGTGGTTGATTATTGAGTTGCAAATATTTATAATAAGTTTATAGAGTAGTGAGCAAGTAATCCATTCAGAACCGTGTATGCCACCACACAACAAAATTTGCTGTGGTTTGTTGCCTATAGTATAGCACTCAATAGGGCGGTTTAGCACGCTATAGCCTATATTATGTACTTTTACAAAAAAGTAGTCAGTAATAATTTTTTTATGCAGTTCATTTCGGAATTGCTCGTCACATTCTTTTAATAAATTCAATTTATCACACTCCCTTTGCTTAATATTATGCAATGGTAGTGCCTTTTATAATTTACTTTTTACAGGAGATAAAATATTATGGAACTAAACGAGAAAACCCTAGTAAGCGAAGAAATTTTTAACGGAAGAGTTTTAAATGTATTTTTAGATAAGATAGAGCTTCCTGATGGCAGTAAATCAACCAGAGAAATTGTTAAACACCCAGGTGCGGTATGTGTTGCTTGTATTAATGATAAGAACGAGATTTATTTTGTACGCCAGTATAGATATCCATACCATAAGGTAGTGCTTGAGCTACCTGCGGGCAAACTGGAAAAAGACTCAACACCTTTGGAAAATGGCATAAGAGAGCTAAAAGAAGAGGTTGGAGTAACAGGTAAGGATTACAAGTTTTTAGGCGAGCTATATCCGTCCCCTGGTTATACTTCTGAAATTATATATATGTATTTTTGCAGAGTAGACACAGTAGGAGAGGCTTGCCTTGATGAGGGTGAGTTTTTAAATGTTGAGGCAATACACATTGATAAAGCAGTAGAAATGGTGCTTAATAATGAAATACCAGACAGTAAAACTCAAACAGCAGTTCTTAAAACAGCTATGCTTTTGAAAAATGGAGTTTTATAATAACCAATTATATGTTATAATATAACAAATTTTATTAAAGAGGTAGTTTTTATGGTTATTAGCCCTATTTATATAATAATTGTATCGGCTGTTATCATAGCAACAGGCTTTTTTTATGTTATAAATAAGCCTAGCAAGCCGTTGTTTACAGGAATGTTTTTAATGTTGCTTTTAATTAATGTGTTTTTAACCTTTGTTATTAATATTTATCTTTCCTCAGGCAATGGGGTGCTTAGTACCGAAACAACTATTATTGATGGTATAATAGCCTTTATTACTATGAGTTCAGAGCCTACAACAGAGGTGCTTGAGCAAAGCTTTAGTTTGTTCTGTAAAAGCGATATTGCTTTAATAGTTTTATCGGTGCTAACAGGTGTATTTGAAATGAGATCCCTGTTTAAAATTAATACTAATGTAAAGCAAGAGGAAAAGAAATGAAGATATACGATAATATAGAAAAGCTTACAATGCCAACAGCGGTTGCCTTGGGACATTTCGACGGTGTTCATATAGGGCATCAGTTGGTTATAGGCAACGCTGTAAAATGCAAAAAGCAGGGGTTATCTCCGGTGGTTATAACTTTTAAGCAAAATCCTGCTTGTGTTGTTTCACCTAAGAAAATTCCCTATTTAATGGAGAATTCTGCGAAAAATGAATATATCAGCCAACTTGGTGTAGAGCATTTATTTAATCTTGATTTTAAATCAATAATGAATGTTACAGCTGAAGAGTTTGTAAGTGAAATTTTGCACAAGCAACTTAATGCAAAAAGAGTTTATTGTGGTTTTAATTATCATTTTGGTAGTGGTGGAACAGCCAATAGTGAGGTGCTAAGAGATTTATGCTCTGACTATGGTATAGAGGTTGTAGCATTGCCCCCTGCAATGTATAGTGACGAGCCTGTAAGCTCAACTAGAATCCGACACTACTTAAAGCAGGGCAGAATTGCAGATGTAACCAAAATGCTTGGCAGAGAATATAACTATAAACTGCTTGTATGTAAAGGCAACCAACTTGGCAGACAGCTTGGTACACCAACCTTTAATCAGCCAATACCGGAAAATCTAATTTTACCACGCTATGGTGCCTATGTAACCGCAGTTAATTTAGATGACAACACTAAGGTTTGTGGTGTAACCAATATTGGCATAAAGCCTACAGTTGGCAGTGAGGGTCCTTTAGCTGAAACTTGGGTGCCAAATATAGATTGCGGTGACCTTTATGGTAAAACTCTTGAAATTGAATTGCTGGATTTTATTAGAGGAGAAACTAAATTTAACAGCATATTTGAGCTAAAAGCAGCTATTCTTGCAGACGGAGAATTTGCTATAAAGCGTTTTAACAGTTATTATAAAAAATAATTTTTTAGGCTACGGAAATATTCTGTAGCCTTTTTTGGAATATAGCAATAAGTGTTATAAATTAATTATTTAATGCAAGACAAATAATAGACAATACTGTAACATTTGAAATATAGATTTCACTAAAAATGGGGGAAGTGAGTATGAAAAATCTAAAGCTTTTTAATTTGGCGTGGCCTATATTTATAGAAACAGCATTGTTTATGTTGTTGGGATTTATAGATGTTTTTGTACTTAGTAAATATGATGATTTGGCGGCATCGGCAGTTAATGTAGCTAACCAATCTGTTTCTATAGTTACGGTAGTTTTTACTGTTATTTCCGGTGCAAGTGCTGTTTTAATCTCTCAAAACCTAGGTGCAGATAATAAGAAAAGAGCATCACGAATAGCTGCTTTATCAATAACCTTTAATTTGCTGTTTGGTATTATTATAAGCATAGGTTTATTATTGTTTAATAAAGAAATCCTTACATTTATAGGGGCAAAAGGCGATATTCTAAAATTTGCAGGGCAATATTTGTCTATTGTTGGTGGTTTTATATTTTTACAGGCTGTGCTTAATGCTATGGCTGTTATTGTAAGAAATCATGGTATTACCCAAATTTCTATGTATGTAACTGTAGGAATGAATATAATAAACACGGTTTTGGATATTGTATTTGTTCTTGGATTATTTGGTATGCCAAGAATGGGTGTAGTAGGCGTGGCTATTGCTACAACCTTTAGCAGATTTGCAGGTACCATTGTGCTAGCTGTTGTACTATTTAAAAAAGTTGAAAAGCTGTCTATTTTTAAACTATTAAAACCATTCCCAATTGATGATGTAAAGAATATAATAAAAATAGGTGTACCATCAGCCTTAGAGTCATTTTTATATAATTTGTCACAGCTGGTTGTAACATCTATAGTGCTTAATTGTTTGGCTGAATCGGCATTGGTAGCTAAAAATTATGTGCAAAATATATCTATGTTTTTCTATATATTTGCTGTTTCTATAGGTCAGGCATCTCAAATTCTTACAGGTCATTTGGTAGGAGCAAATAAGCTTGACGAAGCATATAAACAGGGCTTTAAATCCTACAAAACAGCACTTGCAATAACAATGGGTATGTCTGCTTTGGGAATTTTACTGCGAACCCAGCTTATGGGTATTTTTACAGTAGATATGGCAGTAATAACAATGGGTGCTAATATTATAATGATTAACCTAATACTTGAATTTGGTAGAACTACAAATCTTGTTGTTATAGCTTGTTTGCGTGGGGCAGGAGATGTTTATTTTCCAACTATATGTGCAATTTTCTCTATGTGGATTATCAGTGCTTTAGGCTCTTACATTTTGGCTGTTGTGTTTGATATGGGTATTTATGGCTTGTGGATTGCCTTTGCCGCTGACGAGTGCTTTAGAGGAGTTATGATGATATGGCGTTGGAAAAACGGTAAATGGCGAGGAAAATCATTGGCTAAAGCAGCTGTGTAATAATATATTTGTGATAATGATAAACGCTAATTAAAAACTGCTTTGGTTTTTAATTAGCGTTTTATATACATTAATAATTTACCATAAAACAAAAACCGGCATATACCAAAGTATACACCGGTTGGAGCTGATAACGGGAATTGAACCCGTGACCTCAGCCTTACCAAGACTGCGCTCTACCATCTGAGCTATATCAGCACTGTTGTTAAATATCTTAAAATATAATATCACAACTTCAATGAATTTTCAAATAAATTTTTATAAAAATAAAGTAAAACTATTATTGCGTTTTTTGTTTAAAATACACAAAGTTGATAGCACAGGGTGTATTATATTGCAAAAAAATAGTCGTTATAATTAAACATATAACCGATAAATAAATAATATATTTACCTTGATGTTATATTTTAGTTGCTAATTATAGTGATAGCAAGTAAATTTTGTAATTTGATTATTAAAAATACATCATAATAAACAATATTCTTGCTAAAAAAGTTGATACTTGTTTGAAATGGTAGAAAATGCAAGAAAAGCAAAATAAACTTGCATTTTTTGTTGTTTTATATTAGAATTATCAAGGCGATAAAATTTAACCTATTAAAGGAGAAACTAGAATGAATTACTTAGAGATGACTAAGGCAGAGCAACAGGCTCAGCTAGAGGCTATGAAGGTTGAATATAAAAAATTTCAAGATATGAATTTATCTTTAAATATGGCAAGAGGTAAGCCAGGTGCAAGCCAGCTTGATTTAACAGAGGGTATGCTTACTGTTCTTTCATCAAGTGCAGATTGTAAGGCTGCTGATGGTTTAGATTGCAGAAACTATGGTGTACTAGATGGTATTCCAGAGATGAAAGCTATGTTTGCAAAGGTTTTAGGTGTTAATGATAGCGAAATTTTTGTAGGCGGTAACTCAAGCTTAACTATGATGTTTGATGCAGTTGCAACTATGATGACAGCAAATCCTAATGGTGGCACACCTTGGGCAAAGCTTGATACAGTTAAGTGGCTATGTCCTGTACCTGGTTATGACAGACATTTTGGTATTACAGAGTATTTTGGCATAGAGATGATTACAGTACCTATGACAGCTGAAGGTCCTGATATGGATGTTATCGAGAAGCTTGTAAGCGAAGATGCTTCTATTAAGGGTATTTGGTGTGTACCTAAGTATTCAAACCCACAGGGTATAACATATTCAGACGAAACAGTAAGACGCTTTGCACAGCTAAAGCCTGCTGCTGATGATTTTAGAATTATGTGGGATAACGCTTATGTAATTCACGATATAGCAGAAGAAGGCGACCAGCTTTTAAATCTAATGGACGAATGTAAGAAGAATGGCACACAGGATATGCCTATTATATTTGCTTCAACTTCAAAGATTACATTCCCAGGTGCCGGTGTAGCGGCTATGGCTTGTTCAGAGAATAATATGAAGTTCTTTAAGAAGAAATATTCAGCACAGGCTATCGGTTATGATAAGTTGAATATGCTACGTCATGTAAAATTCTTTGGTGACTATGACGGTTTAATGGCTCATATGCAGAAGCACAGAGCTGTTTTAGAGCCACGCTTTAAGGCTGTTATTGATAAATTAGAAAGTAATCTTGCAGGCTGTGGCGTTGCACAGTGGCTAAACCCTAAGGGTGGCTACTTTGTAAGTGTAGATGTTATGGAGGGCTGTGCTAAGAGAGTTGTTCAGCTATGTAAAGAGGCTGGCGTAGAGCTTACTGGTGCAGGTGCTACTTTCCCTTATGGTAACGACCCACAAGACAGCAACATTCGTCTTGCTCCAACACTACCACCAGTAGAAGAACTTGAAATTGCTATGGATTTATTCTGCCTATGCACAAAGCTTGCTGCATTAGAGAAGCTTACAAAGTAATTTAATAAATTGGATATGTATACAGACCAAAAGGGTATAAACTTTCCTTTTTGGTCTGTTTTCTATTTTTAAAATATGTTTGTATTATGGTAAATTATACCTCTATATAAAAACTTTGTTTGTTGACTTTTTATGTATGCTGTGTTAAAATTTTTGTGAGATTTAATTGATTTTCTGTGCTATGTTACGAAAAAAATTACCAATAATGCAGATAATCAATTTGGTTATTAATTATGAATATGCAAATTTTTATATAAAACTACATAAGGAGAAGAAAGGCAATGAACGAAGTTAAAAAGCCAAAGCTGAGGAAATTTGATACTAAAGTTCAGCTTTTAAAATATAAGGTATTGCGTGAAGTTGCAAGACACGCTTATAACGATACTCTTTTGGAAAGCTTTAACGATATTTCTAAGGTTATAGTAAAAGATAAACCTACTATGCGTTGCTGTATTTATAAAGAAAGAGCAATTGTTGGCGAGCGTATAAAAATGGCAACAGGCGGTAATAGGAATAATCCTAATGTAATTGAGGTTATAGAAATTGCCTGCGACGGTTGCCCAGAGGGTGGTTACGAGGTTACTTTTGACTGTCGTGGTTGTATTGCTCACCGTTGCGAAGATGTTTGTAAAAAGGGTGCTATAACCTTTGACGAGCACCAAAAGGCACACATTGATAAGGAAAAATGCGTAAACTGCGGTATGTGTGCAAGTGTTTGTCCATATTCAGCTATTGCAAACAGAAAACGCCCTTGCGAGCGTGCTTGTAAGATAAAAGCAATCTCTAAAGACCCTGAAACAAAGGCGGCAAAAATAGATTATAGCAAGTGTATATCCTGTGGTGCTTGTGTATATCAGTGCCCATTTGGTGCAATTGCTGATAAATCTTTTATAATAAAGGTTATTGGATATATTAAACAGGCAGAAGCAAATCCTGACCAAAGTGTTGTTGCTGTAGTTGCACCATCTATTGGTAGCCAGTTTAGTTATGCAAAGCATGGTCAGGTTATAGCAGGTATGAAAAAGCTTGGCTTTACTACAGTAGTTGAGGCGGCTTTGGGTGCAGATATTGTTTCTTACAACGAAAGCAAAGAGCTTATGGAAAAAGGCTTTTTAACAAGCTCTTGTTGTCCTGGTTTTGTATCATATATTGAAAAATGTATGCCTAAAATGGCAGATAAAATATCTCATAATCCGTCGCCAATGGTTGCAGTTAGTAAGCTGTTAAAAGAAAAGGATAGCAATGTTAAGGTAGTATTTGTAGGACCTTGTACTGCTAAAAAGGCAGAAATTCAACGAGATGGTGCAAAAGAGTATGTAGACGCTGTTATTACCTTTGAAGAGCTACAAGCACTGTTTGATAGTCGTGATATAGATATAACAGAGCTTCCAGAGGAAGAGCTTGATACCGCTACATACTTCGGTAGAATTTTCGCCAGAAGTGGTGGACTTTCAGAGGCTGTAGTAAATGCTGTGAAAGAAATGGGTATATCTGAAGACCAATTTAAAGTTAATCCTGTTGTTTGCAGTGGTATAGAAGAATGTCGTACAGCTTTGCTAAAAGCACAGGCAGGTAAATTATCTAACAACTTTATTGAGGGAATGGCTTGTGTTGGAGGTTGCATTGGTGGTGCAGGCTGTTTAACTCACGAAGCTAAAGACAGTCGCTATATAGATGACTATGGCAAGGAGTCAACTGTATCTACTATGATGGACGCCTTAGCAAGAATTGATTATCCTGTAGAGGAATAAATTTACCTATTATTTATACTTGAAAAATAGTGTAGTTAAGTATAAAATAAATGTAAATAATATATTGAATAGAGGCGATAAAAAATGAAAGACGAAACAAAATGCCTGCATTCAGGCTATACACCAAAAAACGGTGAACCAAGAGTTTTGCCAATAGTACAAAGCACAACTTATGCTTACGATTCAGCCGCAGAGGTAGCGGCAATATTTGACGACCCAACAAAGGGCTTGTGCTATTCTCGCTTTGGCAACCCAACAGTTATGGCTGTAGAGGAAAAAATAGCAGACCTTGAGGGTGGTGTTGGTGCTATGTGTACAACATCAGGTCAGGCGGCTTCACTTCTTTCTGTACTAAATATATGTAAGGCTGGCGATAGCTTTATAAGTGTATCAGAAATTTACGGTGGTACAATCAATCTTTTTGCTTTCACCCTTAAAAAGCTAGGTATCGAGTGTATTTTTGTAAGCTCAAAGTCAACTGACGAAGAAGTAAGAAACGCATTTAAACCAAATACAAAGCTAGTGTTTGGCGAAACTATTGCAAACCCTGCATTAACAGTTTTTGATATTGAAAGATTTGCAAACATTGCCCACGAAAAGGGTGTACCACTTATTGTTGATAACACATTTGCAACACCAATTCTATGCAAACCTATTGAGTTTGGTGCTGATATTGTAGTTCACTCAACAAGTAAGTATATGGACGGTCACGCTGTACAGGTTGGCGGTGTTATTGTAGATAGCGGTAAGTTTGACTGGACAAATGGTAACTTCCCTGAATTAACAGAGCCTGACGAGTCTTATCACGGAATTTCTTACACAAAGTCATACGGTAAAATGGCTTATATTATAAAGGCTAGAATGCAGTTAATGAGAGATTTTGGTGTTTATCCTGCTGCTCATTCAGCATTTTTATTAAATCTTGGTTTAGAAACCTTGCCTGTTCGTATGAAGCAGTATTGCGAGAATGCTCTAACAGTTGCAAAATTCTTAGAAAGCTCTCCTGCTGTTGAAAGCGTAACATATCCTGGTCTTGAGTCAGACAATAATTATAAGCTTGCACAGAAATATCTAAAGGGCTGTAGTGGTGTTGTTTCCTTTATTATTAAGGGTGGCAGACCAGCGGCGGCAAAGTTTATGGATGCTTTAAGCCTTGCAACTAACGAGGTTCACGTTGCAGATATTAGAACTTGCGTTCTTCACCCTGCAAGCGAAACTCATCGTCAGCTAACAGATGAACAGCTTATTGCTGCCGGCATAGACGGCGGAATGGTTCGTTTCTCTGTTGGTCTTGAGAATATTGATGATATTATTGCAGACCTTGATACTGCATTAAAGGCTGTTATGGCATAATTTAAACTATAAAATTATAATATTATAAAACTCAACATAAAATCTCTTGGTAGAAATACCGTACCGGTTTAAGTTTGGTCACTAGCACCCAAAACAGTGTTCGTAGCAGTTTTAAGCTATGAACACTATTTTTGCGAAAAATTATAACTAATTACTTTTATACCTTGCTTTTTTCGGGGGATTTTTATGTAGGTAGGGTTTTTATTTTTTGACAAAGTTGTTTTGCTGAACTGATTTTATTCTCTGGTTTTCCTTTTTCTATTCACCTTATTGTTTCTGATTTTGTAGTATAACTTATTTTTGACACACAAAAATCCCCTTATTGTAGTCTTGAAAAAACTTTTGTTTTTTAAGTATCTACTTTAAGGGGATTCTATCAGAGTGAGACAATCTCTTAATAGTCTAAGTAGTATTCATTCTATATGAAATTTCTTTTTAAAAGCATCCTCGTCTATTGTATACACATTCTTAAATAAATATCCTTTAAACTTATGTAATCCAAATAAGATATAATTGTCATTTGCTTTTTGTGCTAAACGATGTGCAATTGCTTTTTTGCTTTTATTTTTCTCGAAGTAACCTATATTATTTAGATATTTTCTAGTTCCGGTGGTCATATAACTTTCGTTAAAGGGTTCATTTTTACTACCATACACAAGATAGTAATCACAGTTTTGTTTAAAAAATTGTAATGGATTTTCTTTTATGTATTCAATAGAATTATTAAATGCAATATCTATTGACAATAATATAGTATCATAAATTTTTATCATACATTCACGTTCGACATCATCTCTAATAAAACCGCTTTTAAATTCAATGAATATCCACTTGTTATTTTGATTTATAATCAACGCATCATTAGATTTCAAATTTTTGTTAATATCATTTTTGACTTTATCAAAGTCAATAGCTTCTATCTCACTATCAATAAAAACTTTTTTATCATCAGGTAGTGATGTTTCTTTTATAGTTGAACGAAATGTTTTGAAATACTCTGGAATATTTACTGGTAAGGTAGTCATTCAACCACCTCACCATTGTATTCAATGTCTTCTAATTTTTGAAGCGGAGTAAATAGTTTTTTGTAAATAGGCTCGGTGTTATCTGTTACATCATTAAATTGAACATTTCCATCTATTTCATCAGCCAAATAGTAGTGGCACTTATTATCGATTGCATACTTTTTGGTATAAACTTCTATTGCGTTCAAAAAATATGGACTATGAGTAGTTATGAGTACCGTTAAATCAAGTTGTTGTTGCATAATAATAATCAATTCTGCATATATTAACTGCCATTCTGGATGCAAGTTGATTTCTGGTTCATCAAAGATTAGTATGTCTTTTTCTCTTAAAACTCCTAATTCAATAATGCGTTGAATTAGAGCAAATGCTTTCAATCCAGTAGATAAGTTTGAGAGTTTAAAAGGTTTTGAATAACCCTCAGACTTAAATTGTAACTCGTTATTAACTTTGATGAATTTACCCTTAATAACACTATGAAGCTTTTCTTCTATTATTTTAAGAGTATCTTCTAGTTGAATGATAATATAGTCATTTATTTCGTTGTTCTTAGATTCTGAATTATTGTTTGCTGTATTATCTGAACTAGAAAAATAAAAAGAACTAATATTTGGTCTGCACAAAAACTTTATCCAATCAGTGTCTGACATATTAGGAAACAGGATACGAGATAGGTTATTAACTGCTCTAGAAGATTCTATAAAAATAGGTCTGTGCATAACTTCAAATGTTTGAGTATTCTCTACACATACATCTTCTTTTTCGTGAGAAAAGTATAGTGTATTTTCTTTTTCTTTAATATTTAAATGTATTTTTCCATTTTCTACAGGTTCAGAGTCATTGGTAGGTATACGTATAATTTGTTTGTTAAATATTGCTGAGAATATACGTGTTATTTTTTTGTTTCCAACACTTTTATCTTCAACTGAAAAAAGTTTAGATATATTTTCAGTAACACTTTCTATCCATTCGAAAATTTGTTGTTCTTCTAAAATTATTTTCGAAGAAAGCTTATATCTGTTTGAATGTTCCAAACAAAGTTGTTTTGTTATTTCTTTTATATCATTATGTGAGGAATTATAAATATATTTTGGGAGATACTCTTCAATTGATTTAATTGCTGAACCTGACTTTCCTCTTTGTGTTCCGGTGATATTTTTTAGTAACATATCCAAATTTTTGATTTGATCTTTCAAAATTTGTCTAATGTATTGAGTTTTTTGATACTCGATATAATCACTATACCCAAACAAAGAATCAAACGTAGCAAATAGTGCTTTTCCTACGGTAGACTTGCCTGTATTATTTTCACCGGCAATCACTGTTATTCCATCTATATTGATATCTGCTTTGTTTATTTTTCCTATATTTTCTATTTTTATATTCATATAAAAACTCCTTTCACAAAACGTAGCTAATTATATTGTATATTTATGGAAACTGTAATAAAATGTGTATTATCATCCTAATTACAATATAAGTTTTTGTGCAATTTAAAAATTTATTCTATTTTTGCTCTGCTTAAAATAGGGAAGTGGTTACTAAATGATATATATCAATAGTACCCATCGTCTTTTATTAGCGTCTGTTCGGGTTGATTCAGTAGCACTCTCTGTGTCAACTACCTTATCTCACTTGTATCAGTATTAGATTTAACCATAGTACAGGCTGTAACAACACTACCTATACCATCCATTATAACTAAGCAAACTGCAAGCATTATAATTTTTGTTCTCTTAATGTAATGCTTTTATGTTGTTCAATATAGTTATCTATTCATTAACTCTAATGCTGTTCTAATACTGTTTTTTGAATTAAAATGTTTTGTGCATATTTATGTATTTATGTTGGTGAATATATGTAGTTTCTTCTCAGAATGTAAATATCCCCATTAGAATCTTTATCATAACCTAACTATATTAATTATATAAATACTAATATTATTTGTCAACTTTGTAATAAATATCATCTCTTTGGTTAGTGAACTAGTCCTTGGGTAATATATCAATGAAGATAGTACAGGATTGGCTTGGTTACTCATCGTTTGCAACCACTGCAAATCTATATAGTCATGTTTATTACAGGTCTAAACTTAGGTGTTTTGATACTTTTGAAAACTCAATATTTAACAATTAGACTGTCAAAGGACTTAAAATCTCTTGGTTGTAATATTATGGTCAATAGATTTTATATTGCAATTTAGAAGCTATACATATAAACAAAAAACTTCTTGACAAAAAACCGAACTTGTGTATATAATAGCTGTAAGTACAGTTGAATATTTAAAAAACTGTGAAGGGAATAAGACACAATATTGTAAGGTACAGAGAGTCGGTGTATGGTGCAAGCCGATGCTTATGGTTGTGTGAATAGCTCATCCCGGAGTTGTCTGCCTGATAATGTAGGGCAGAACGCAAGACAGCGTTAAAGGTCGAAGCTTTTGGTGTTAATAGTGCCAGAGGTTTATAAGGAGCAACAATTGTTGCTTGAATGTGGGTGGTACCACGGTAATTTGTATTTTATCGTCCCTTTTCTCTTGTATATAAGGAGAAAGGGATTTTTTGATATATCTAATATGCAGAGGTGATAGTTATGAATAAATCATACGAAAAGTATATTCCATTTAAACAAATAAATTTACCAGACAGACAGTGGCCTAGTAAAGTAATTGATAAAGCACCAATTTGGTGTAGTGTAGACTTGCGTGACGGTAATCAGGCATTGGTAGACCCAATGAATTTAGAGGAAAAGCTAGAATTTTTTAAGCTATTATGTGATATGGGCTTTAAGGAAATCGAAATTGGTTTTCCGTCAGCATCAGATACAGAGTACGAAATTTGCCGAGAGCTTATAGAGGGTAACCATATTCCTGATGATGTTACAATTCAGGTACTTGTACAGGCAAGAGAACATCTTATCAGAAAAACCTTTGAAGCTATCGAGGGTGCTAAAAATGTTATTATCCATTTCTATAATTCTACATCAACCCTACAGCGTAAGGTAGTGTTTAAAAAGGATATGGAGGGCGTAACAGAAATAGCTGTGCAGGGTGCAAAGCTTATTAGAGAGCTTACAGAGGCTTACACAGGTAATACAAATATACGTTTCGAGTATTCACCTGAAAGCTTTAGTGGTACTGAGGTAGATTTTGCAGTTGATATATGTGCAAAGGTTATGGAAGAGCTAGGCTCTACAAAGGAAAATCCTGTAATTCTTAACCTACCTAACACAGTTGAAATGTGTACACCTAATACTTATGCCGACCAAGTAGAGTATTTTATAAAACACCTACCAAACAGAGAAGCAGCTATAATAAGTGTACACCCACATAACGACAGAGGCTGTGGCGTTGCTGCTTGCGAGCTTTCTTTGTTAGCAGGTGCAGATAGAGTAGAGGGTACATTGTTTGGTAATGGTGAACGTACAGGTAACTTGGATATTGTTACAGTAGGCTTAAATATGTTCACACAGGGTGTAGACCCTAATTTGGATTTTAGCAATTTGCCAAAGCTTAAAGAGGTTTACGAGCGTTGTACAAATATGAAAATACATCAGCGTACACCTTATGTTGGTGAGTTGGTATTTACAGCTTTTTCAGGCTCACATCAAGATGCTATCAATAAGGGTATGCAGTATATGAAAGATTCCGGCACAGAATATTGGGAGATTCCATATTTGCCAATAGACCCAGCCGATGTTGGCAGAGAATATGAACCAATTATCCGTATTAACTCTCAGTCAGGCAAGGGCGGTGCGGCATTTATTATGGCACATAATTATGGTTATGATATGCCAAAGAAAATGCACCCAGAGTTTAGCCAGCTTGTACAGAAAAGCTGTGACCAGTTGGGCAGAGAGCTTGTTCCAAGCGAGCTTATGAAAATCTTTGAAGATAGCTATATTAACGCACTAAGAAAATACGAAATTATCGGACACCCTATTGTTCAAGAAATAGGTCATAATGGTAATATGGTAAGAGTAACAGCTGTTTTACGTACTAACGGTGACAAATCAACTGATGTGAATATTTCAGGTGACGGTAACGGTCCTATAGATGCGTTTTTCCACGCTCTAGAGAGTGTTGGAGTATGTGACTATCAGTTTGTTGATTACTCACAGCACGCTATTTCAACAGGTTCAGACTCAAAGGCGGTTTCTTATATTCAGCTTATGACACCACAAGGAAAAAGCATTTTTGGTGTTGGTATTTCAAGCAATATTTACAGAAGCTCATTGTTTGGCGTTCTAAATGCTATTAACAGAGCAGAAACTCAAAAGTAATTTT
>JAXJTR010000048.1:0-11838 GCA_036309465.1 Acutalibacteraceae bacterium | reverse complement strand
CTCATGAAGCCAGGGGCTATATTCATTAATGCCGCCCTTGTGACAATATATATACCCACTTCCCTGCTGACGAAAACGAAACAGTGGATTTAGGTAGACTAGGTGAGGAATCAACTAGATTGTCAAATATTTTTGAAGTAGCAACACCAAATAGCCTTTTACTTTTAAACGAAAGCCTTGCTACTACCAATGTAACCGAGGGTGTATATATTGCAACTGATGTTGTAAAGGCTATGCGTTATTTAGGAGTAAGATGTATTTTTAACACCCATATGCACGAGCTTGCTGCTAATGTTAACAATATGAACAATGCTATACAGGGCGACTCTAAAATAGAAAGTATGATTACAGGTGTTGAAAAAGGGAAACGCTCTTTTAAAGTAGCTATAAGCACACCTCAAGGATTAAGCTATGCAAAAGATATTGCCGAACAATATGGAGTTACATTTGATAAAATAAAAGACAAAATTGATAGTAGAGGTTAAAGAAAAAGTCCGGCAACAACCGGACTTTTTTTAGTTAGGGGCACAGTAGCTATGTGCCATATTTATGTTTATTTATTAACCTTTCTTTTTCTTAAAATTACAGTAACACCTAATACAGAAATTAATACAACTGAAAGTGTAGCTAAAGCTAAAATACCTAGTGTATTAACTGTATCATTTGATGAGCTGTTAGACTTATCTGTTGGCTTTTCTGATGAAGTGTCAGTTGATTCTTCTGTTGGGACTTCTGTTGGGACTTCTGTTGAAGTTACTGATAAACCAAGTTCAGAAGCTACATATGCCTTAGCATCTTCCCAACCGATATCTAAAGTATGTGCCCATTCGTTATCCCATCTAAGACTACCGTCAACCCATTCACCATAGTATTCACAAAAATCGTCAAACATTGTTTGGCTATTCTCACCTGGAATATAAGCGTGTCCTCTAATATTTCTTCCATCTATATTACAACGAAAACCACAATCAGGATTGTTGTCCCACACTATTATAGGTTCATTTGGGTCATCAACAGGTTCATAGTAATCATCTATTATAGTAGTGAAAGTATCACCAATACAATTTTGATTGAATACTGTTTCGTATGTTTGATTACCTCTTGAATCTGACAAAATAAGCAAATTCCAATCACCAGCAGGTATGTAGTATGTTGCTGTTTCTCCATCTTCTGAAATTGTCATAAGCTCGTTTTCAGTTTTCCATTCATATAATTCTTTACCATTTTCACGACCATCCCATATATGAAGGTAGTATTTTGCATCTTCATACTTCCATGCATCTGAAATTCTATATGTAATTTCTCCACCTTTAATATCGGTTTCTTCCGCAGATACACCTACAGCACATAAACTACCCATTGTAGTTAGCATAGCTACAGCTAGTATGCTACTTAATATTTTCTTAGCCATATCCTTCTCCTTAATTTTAAAAAATATTAGAATTAATTTCCGCAAGTATTCTACTATATGCAATAATAATATTCAATAGATTTTTTGTAAACAAATTTAAAATTTACTAAGAAATTCTCGTATAATAAACCAACCAATTGTAATTATCTCTAAACTTTATAAATTTTTTACAGAATATCACTTCATATATTACAAAGTGAGTATATAATAATCATAGAATTGTTTACTACCAAACAAACTATAAAATAAGGTGCTTTATATCACACAATATAAATTAGCAGGACTTTCAATATTGAGAAAGTCCTGCTTTATTTACAATCTGAAAGTCCTGCTACAACTGGACTTTTTTAGTCAAGGACACACCAAATATGTATCCTATTTATTTAGTAGTTTTTCTTTTTCTTGAAATTGCAGTAACGCCTAATGCAGAAATTAATACAGCTGAAAGTGTAGCTAAAGCTGAACTATCTGATGTATTAACTGTTCCATTTGATGAGTTGTTAGACTTTTCTGTTGGCTTTTCTGTTGGGGCATTTGTTGGTTCTAATGTTGGATTTTCTGTTGGTGCCTCAGTTGGAGCTTCTGTTGGATTTTCTGTTACTCCTAACTCCTCAGCAAGCTGTGCTTTAATTTCGTCCCATGTCATACCTGTTTCAATAGCACCGTCATCGTTCCAATTGAAAATTGTTTCACCGTCAGCCTTGTTATTAATATCATACTTCTTGCAGAAATCGTCATATATACTTTGATTACTCTCGCCAGGAAGTAGTGTGGTACCAGTTACACTACCTAGTGCTGTTATAATCTTGTGAGTACCACAATCTGGATTGTTGTCCCACTTTATTATATATTCATCTTTGTGACTATCAACAGGTGCATGAGTTCCATCAGATATTGTTGTGAAAGTATCACCAATACAATTTTGATTAAACACTGTGTCGAATGTTTGCATACCTCTTGATTCTGACAAGATAAGCAAATTCCAATCACCAGCAGGTATGTTATATGTTGCTGTTTCACCGTCTTCTGAAATTGTCATAAGCTCGTTTTTAGTCTGCCATTTATATAGACTTTTACCGTTTTCACGACCATCCCATATATGAATGTAGTATTTTGCATCTTCATACTTCCAGCTTTTTGAAATTCTATATGTAATTTCTCCGCCTTTAATATCATTTTCTTCCGCAGATGCACCTACAGCACACAAACTACCCATTGTTGCCAGCATTGCTATAGCTAGTACGCCACTTAATATTTTCTTAGACATATTCTTCTCTCCCCTTAAAATAATATTAGAGTTAACCTCTGTTGCTATTCTACTATACATAATTATATTATTCAACTAATTTCTCTTAAATCACATTAAAAGTTATTAAGAGTTTTTTGTACAATAAAACTAACTGGTTCTAATTATCCATAAAATTTATTAAGATTTTTATAGAATATCACTTTATATACTACTGCCTTTTCAAACAATCACAGGATTATCAATCATTAAACAAGCTATAAAATAAGGTACACAGTAATTTATATCACCCAATATAAACTACTGTGTACCTTGTTATTATTTATTGTAAATTTACTTAATCTGGTATATAATATTTGCAGTAATATTTATAAATTATGCCTGTACACCAGTTGCAAGTGTATCTCTGTTTTTCTCGAAGTTCTCAATTGGTCTTATAAGAATTATAGGAGTAAGCTCTTTGCCCTGACCTGATGGATTATCCTTAACAAATTTTATTAGCTCATCATCAGATATGTTTTTACGCAAATCATCAGAAGCACCTAAAAGCTCCTGACCTAAGTCGTTAGCATCTACTATTATGCAACTTATGCCAAGCTTTTCTTTTAATTCGTTACATACTCCGTTTGGATTTTCAGGGATTTTTATACCAATGTCACCATATTCATCCCATACCTTATCGTAGAAACCATCAAGACCACTTACCTCTGTGCCTACAATTTCGTAGAATACGCCTTTTTTACCAAATAGCTTTGTTACAGCACTGGCAAAGCTTGCCCATAAAACCTTTGGTAAACCTGCCTCGTGGATAGCATATTGCATTTTAATAGTTTCGCCTACACCGTAGCCTGTGTCGGGGTGTGACGCAAATTTTGAAAGAAGCTTTGCCCAAAAACCGATTTTTAACTCTTCACGCTTAACAACTCTATTTTGGCATAATGCAATAATTTTTTCACTGATAGAAACAATATCACCCTGCTGATATAATGGTGTTACATATTGTTTAAATACCTCTATATAATCCTCACCCTGCTTTACAAAATGAGTTTTAATAGAATGACGCATATATTTATTACCGTTAACTACAACTGATGACTTTTTACCTTCGTTTGCGTAAAATTCCATTTTTATTACCATTCCTTTTCTATGGAAATATTTTATTAATTAACTTATTCATTATAAAACAAATTGCAATATATTGCAATATTCATAAAATATAAATTTATGAAAGGCTGTATTAAAAAAATGACTAATAATTCACAATTATTGGAGTTATCCGGAGAAATTGAAGATATAATTTACAGAAATGATGCAAACGGTTATACCGTTATGGAGCTACTAAGCGGTGACGAAACCATTACCGCAGTAGGTGTAGTTGCATCTATTAATATAGGCGAGGAAGTAAAGCTGATAGGCAATTATAAAAAGCACCACACCTATGGTGAGCAATTTGCCTTTGAGCTTTGCGAAAGAATTATTCCTACAACAGTATCTGCCATTTTAAAATATCTATCTTCCGGAGCTATAAAAGGTGTAAGAGCAACTACAGCAAAAAAATTGGTTGATTCCTTTGGTGAAAACACACTGGAGATTATAGAAAAAGAGCCTCACAGACTTACAGAAATAAAAGGAATTAGCAAAGAAAAGGCTGAAAATATGAGCAAAAGCCTACAACAAATTTTTGGTGTAAAAAAGGTAATGACACAGCTTGCGAAATACGGAATTTCTTCGCAACAATCAATAAAAGCTTGGAATTTATACGGTAGCAAGGTTTTGGATATAATAGAGGAAAACCCTTATACTTTGTGCAATAGTAATCTTAATATTTCTTTTGAAATCGCTGATAACATAGCTATTGAACAAAACAGACAATTTGACGATGTATGCAGGATTCGTGCAGGATTTCACCATATTTTATTACATAATCAAAACAATGGTCACACCTGTTTGCCAATGAACAAGCTAATAGAAGCCTGTAGTAGCTTTTTGCAAATTGATAAGGAGAAATCAGAAAGCACACTAAACGATATGCTAACAGAGGGTTCTTTAATAATGGATATTGTTAAAGAAAAGGAGTTTATTTTTCTGCCTGATATGCACAGCAGTGAAAATTATAGTGCCGCAAGAATAGCAATGGCTTTGCGTTTTCCTGCTGAAAAAATAGATAATTATGAAAAGGCTATCACTAATATTGAAAAGTCAAACAACATAAAATATGCACAGTTACAAAGACAAGCAATTGAAATGGCTTTAACTAAAGGTATGCTTATTTTAACAGGTGGCCCTGGTACAGGTAAAACAACCACATTAAACGCTATAATCAGTATTTTAAAAGAAAACGGACTTACAGTTGCTCTTGCCGCACCAACAGGCAGAGCAGCACAGAGAATGTCGCAAGTAACAGGCTGTGAAGCGAAAACCATACATCGTTTATTAGAGGTTATGTGGAATAAACAAGATGAACCTGTTTTTATGCGTAATGAAAAAAATGTGTTAGAATGTGATGCTTTAGTTATAGATGAGCTTTCTATGGTTGATGCACAGCTTTTTGAAAGTGTAATGCGAGCTTTTCCACTAGGCTGTAGACTTATAATGGTTGGTGACAGCGACCAATTACCAAGTGTTGGAGCAGGCAATATTTTAGGTGATTTAATCGCTTCTGAAAAAATACCTGTTGTTCAGCTTAATGAAATTTTTAGACAATCTATGGAGAGTCTTATTGTAACAAATGCACATAGAATTGTAAAAGGTGAGCAACCAATTATAACTGAAACTAACTCTGACTTTTTCTTTATGGGTAGAAGTAATTTACCATCTTTATCATCTACTATTGCAGATTTGTATGTTAACAGGTTACCAAATACCTATGGTTATTCTCCCCTAAATGATATTCAAATACTCTGTCCGGGAAGAAAGGGACAAATTGGAACATACGAGCTTAACAAGGTTTTACAAAACAGCATTAACCCTAAAGAACCATTCAAAAAGGAAATAAATATAAATGGTACAATTTTGCGTATGGGCGACAAGGTTATGCAGAATAAAAACAATTATAACATTCCTTGGATTAAGGATAACGATGAAAATGGTGAGGGAGTTTTTAATGGCGATATAGGTATTCTTACCTCCGTTTCAAATAATCCTGTAGCATTACAGGTAACATTTGATGATAAGGTAGCCATTTATGACAGTGAAAGTGCAGTTGACCTAGAGCTTGCATACGCTGTAACAGTTCATAAAAGTCAAGGTAATGAATTTAATGCTGTTATTATTCCGCTTTATAACAATCCGCCACAGCTTATTTACAGAAATCTTCTTTATACAGCTGTAACAAGAGCGAAAAAGCTGTTGATTATTATTGGTAGCAATAAAACCCTTTACAGAATGGTAGAAAATAATAAAAAAACATTACGATATTCTGCTTTAAAAGATTTTATACAGCGAGAGGTTGAGTAGTATATGAAAGCCAACAAGCTTTTTAATAAATTATGCAACAGCCTTTTCCCCTGTCGTTGTCCTTATTGTAATAGTATTATTCAGAATAGCAAAGCTTTGTGTGAGGAATGTTACAATAAAGACGAAATTGAAAATATTGTTACCAAGCTAATTAATAGTAAGAATGTTTCTCCTTACAAATATGACGGGGTGCATAAAGAAGCTATATTACGGTTAAAATTCAACAACTGCACTGGTTATGCAGAACAGCTTGCTATGCAGATGAGCGAAGCTATAAAAAATAAATATAGTGAATATCTTAAAGGTGATAATATATTTCACTATATAACCTATGTACCGTGCACCAAGAAAAAATTAAGAAAGCGTGGTTTTAATCAATCTCAGTTGTTAGCAAAATATATTGCTATGAATTTAGATTTAGAATATTTTCCTGTTTTAATAAAAACCAAAGAAAATGATATACAACATAATTTACCAAAAGAAAAACGAAAATCAAATGTGGAAGATGTTTTTGATGTAGACCCTAAATACCCTGTAAAAGATAAGCGTATATTATTAATAGACGATATATTAACAACAGGTTCAACACTTAACGAATGTGTTAAGGTGCTAAATAAAAACGGTGCAAAAAATATATGCTGTGCTACTTATACTACGGTAGTTATTGCTGAAAAATAAGAGGTAAGCCATAATTTGTGGCTTACCTCTTATACTACTTATATATTAATTTAATTTCAGATTTTGTATGCTATAAGATACTTTTAACATTAGCTTTTCAGGTGCAAATCTTAGGGCAAAGGTGCCAAGCTTCATATACAACCCTGGGATTATACATAGCTTTTTTCTTAATGTCTTTTCTATAGCGTAGTTTGCAACATATTGGCTTTCCAATGCCTTTATGGTAAAACGAACATTTGCTACATCCATAAACTCTGTTTTTACAGGTCCTGGGCAAAGTGCAGAAATGTGTACATTTGATTTTTTCTCTTTTAGCTCCTGATAAATGGATTGTGTTAATCTGCGTACATAATTCTTTGTAGCGTAGTAGGTTGCCATAAGTGGTCCTGCCATATAGCCTGCTGATGAGGCAACATTTAAAATATAGCCTTTATCCTTTTTAACAAAATCTTGCAAAAATAGCTTAGTTAAAACGTGAACAGCTGTTACATTTGTGTCTATCATTCTAAGCTCATCATCAAGGCTGGTGTTAACAAATTCACCAAACACACCAAAGCCGGCATTATTTATAAGAAAATCTATATCACGATTTTTAACCTGTTCATAAAGGTTAAAACAACCTTCTCTTGTAGAAAGGTCACATTGAATTATAGTAACATCTGTATTTACAAGTGAGTCCTTTATCTCTTTTAAGCGGTCTATTCTTCGTGCAACCAAAATAAGGCTGTAGCCTTTTTGGGCTAATATTTTTGCCATATCTCTGCCTAAACCTGAGCTGGCACCTGTTATTAATGCTGTCATTTTATACCTCTGCTTTCCAAGGTTTTATATAAAACTAAAAAACACATTCAATTAAAGGATAGAGTGCTTTTTATTTTTTAACATATTAAAATCCTTCTAGTTCCTTAATTTTTAATGCAACACTATTGTTGTAATTATAATCAATAATCTGCGTGGCAATTCCCTTTAGTTTTGGATTGCTATTCATCACTGCGTAGCTTTCGTCTGCTATTTTAAACATTGGTATATCATTTATGGAATCTCCAAAAACAACTAATTTATCACACCCAAGCATATTTTTCAGCTTTTTAATTGCGTTTGCCTTTGTAGCCTGTTTGGGCATAATTTCGCACCAATATTCACTTCTGTAAAGCTCTTGCTGAAATATAGCATTAAACCTTTCATCAGTTTTCGCCTCATTGTATAGAGGCAACAGTAATTCTTTATCATCAATAAAGGTTATGTAAAAAATCTCTCCCTGAAAAGAGTCTTCAATACTACCTACAGGGGTCATACGCTTATCATTCTTTCTGTTTGAAAAATAATATCTGCAACCGTCACTTAATTTTGTATTCTCATACCACAAAACCTTTTCAACACCGTTTACAAAGGTATATACCAAAGGGGTGCAATTATTTTTAACAGCTATATCATATAAACAAGCAATTTCATCGTGAGTAAATGCAACCTTATGCAAAAAATCTTTTTTAGCATAGTCATAGATAAATGCTCCGTTATAGATAACAACAGGGAGCTTTAAATTTAATTGATTAGTTATTAACGACGCAGAATTATGTGACCTTGCGGTAGCATAAGTAAAGTATCCACCATTTGATATAAAGCTATTAATTATATCTGTAGTTTGTTCAGACAACAAACTGCTTTGGTTTAGCAAAGTACCGTCAAGGTCGGAAATATAAAGTGTTTTTATTGTAATCACACCCTATTAAGTTTGTGTTAAAAAAATTTAAAAATGATTTCTAAAAGCGAAGTCTTCTATGTTAATACGCTTTGAGTGGCTTGTACTTGGCTCTTCGTCTGGGTATCCAATAGGAAGCATAGCCACTACCTTATAATTTTCAGGTATATTTAATACTTTTTTAGCTATAGCTGGGTCAAATGAACCTACCCATGTACAGCCCAATCCAAGCTGTGTTGCCTGTAACATTATATGAGTTGTAACAATGCTTGCATCTACTACGCCTTCGTCGGAATTGTCGTATCTGCGTTTCCACGATTTTTCTGTGTCGTAACAAACAACCATAATAAGTGGTGCGTTAAAAGTATAGCGTGTGCATTTATTTTCATCTAAGCTTTTTATTTTTTCTTTATCTGTAAGAACAAGGATTCTTTGTGGTTGAAAATTAACAGCTGTTGGAGCAAGCTTTGCAGCTGTTAAAAGTGATTGTATTTTTTCTTCCTCGATTTCTTGTTCTTTAAACTTTCTACAGGAATATCTTTTTTCTGCTAATTCTAAAAAATCCATTATATATACTCCTTATACTTTTTAAATACTATACATACAGCGTGTGCAGAAATTCCCTCTCCACTACCTGTAAAGCCTAGTTTTTCTTCTGTTGTGGCTTTTACACTTATTTGGTCAACATCGGTTTTGCAAACCTCTGCAATTCTTTTACGCATTAATTCAATGTATGGTTTTAGCTTTGGTGCTTGAGCAATAACAGTGCTGTCTATATTACCTATAACATAACCCTGTTGGTCAAGAACATTGCAAACCTGTTCCAACAACAGCATACTGTCGGCACCACTAAATTTAGGGTCGTTATCCGGAAAAAGCTTACCTATATCACCAAAAGCTATTGCACCAAGTAAAGCGTCCATTATTGCGTGGACTAGTACATCTGCATCTGAATGTCCTAAAAGACCTTTTTCGTATGGTATTTCTATACCGCCTATAATTAGCTTTCTGTTTTCAACCAACTTGTGTACATCATATCCGTGTCCTATTCTCATAATTTATTCACCTCTTTTTTGTAGAAAGCTTTCTGCTATTATAATATCCTCAGGTGTTGTAAGCTTGATATTTTCAGGGCTACCTAAGGTTACATATACTTTTTCTCCAATAGACTCCAACAACTGACAATCATCGGTATAATCTTTATTTTCTGTTTCTGCTTGTTCCATAGCTTTTTTATATAAATCTAATTTAAAAACCTGTGGGGTATATATTGCTATTAAAGAGCTTCTGTTTGGTGTTGATGCTATAAAACCATTTTCATCTATTACCTTAATAGTATCCTTTACATAAACACCTAAAGCAGAGCTACCATATTTTACAGCGTTGTTTACCGCTAAATCTATATCAGAGGGTTTAACTACGGGTCTTGCACCATCGTGAATAGCGATAAATTCGGTGTTATCGCTAACTAAATTCACACCGTTTTTTACAGATTGTTGTCTAGTATCGCCACCTTTAGTAAAAGCTTTTGCCTTAGTTATATTATTGGCTGTTGCAAGAGATTTTATTATTTCAATATCTTGTTCACGACAAACAACTATAATTTCATCTATAGACTGTGATTTTTCAAAAGCACACAGTGTATGTAATATTGTTTCTTTACCATTTAATTTAATAAGCTGTTTGCTTATAGGCTTACCCATACGGGTAGATGAACCTGCACCAACTATTATTGCTGATGTTTTCATAATATATTTCACCAATCCTGTCTGTAAATTGCACATTAATTATTAGGCTTAGTAGCTTCTGTTTTCTTTTTTGGAAATAGTTCAGACTGTACTTTACTCATAATTGTTAAAGCTGTTTGCTGTAGGTCGGTATCGTTAATATTTGTTAGTCCAACTATTTTTATATCATTCTTTTTTGTAACAATATCAACTGCATAATAAAGCTCGGTATTGCCTGTATGATAGTAATAGTCATTGGTTACAAACCAACCATATCCATAGTTAAAACCGTCATCACCAATGTTTACAGCTTTTTTTAGAGTAGCTTTATCAAGCACCCTGCCACGGTGGTATGCGTTTAGCCAACGGAGCATATCAGATGTGGTAGAAACCATTTCTCCTGCTGAATAAAAATATGAGCTGTCTATTTTTATTCCCTCTGTCCAATCTGTATCTAAATATCCGTGGCTGTCGGTATCTGTCATAACTAATGAGGTATTATCCATATATAATGGATACAATATTTCATCGTGGATATACTTTTCGTACTTCACGCCTGTTACCTCTTCGATAATTAAACCAAGCAAGTAATAATTAGTGTTTGAATATGAGAAATATTCCCCTGCTTCAAAAATAAGTTGTTGCTTATTAAGCCACTTAAAAAATTCAGACTTACTTAGCTTAGAGTCTTCTGCCCTTTCCCCTGTTTCAACATCATAAATATATTCGTTTAAATAGTCAGGCAAACCAGAGCACATATTTACAAGATGCTTAATTTTAACATTTTTAACTATTTTCGCATTTTTTATATATTTAGAAACCTTATCATTTAAAGAAAGCTTTTTTTCTTCTGCCAGCTTAGCAATTGCTGTTGCAGTAAATTGTTTTGTACAAGAGCCAATTTCGTATTTGGTTTCCAAGGTGTTTTTTATTTTTTTATCTTTATCACTATATCCCATAGCCTGATGATAAACAATTTCGTCACCAATAGCAACTAGGAATGTACCATTAAACGACATTTCATTTAACTCTGTATTAATTATTTTTTCTACTTTATTTAGTTGTTTTTTTGTAAATGCCGATGTTGTTTTTTCGGTAGGTGCCTCAGTTGGTCTTGTTGGGTATTCTGTAGAACCTTCTGTTGGAGCTATATTAACACCTGCAAGACTAGTTGACTCTATATCATGGGTTTGAATAGAGCTAACCCATACCATACCAACAAGCATTACGAAAAAAATTGCTATTGTACTGACCTTTAGCCATAACTTCACAGGCATAACCCCTTACTCATAAATATTATTTATACCTAAATCATACATTATTTTTTGATACTTATTAGCAGTATTACTGTTTATGTTTTTATAGTAGCCTATTGTAGTAGATGTAGTTGCCTTTCGCCAAATATATTTAACCCACACAATGGGCAACAATATTGGATATTTTTCTAATACTGCAAACTGTTGCTTTAACGATTCTATACTTGGAAAAGCTTGTTTTAATAAAAATCGAAATTTACTTGTTTTTCCTTGCTCTGACATTTTTGCTGTGCGTATACCAATATTGTGCTCAACTGTGCCGAAAGTATCACAACTGGCTATAAATTTATCTATAAGACTATCTT
>JAXJTR010000047.1:0-4098 GCA_036309465.1 Acutalibacteraceae bacterium | reverse complement strand
GTGTTTTTTCTATTGACAAACAGAATTATATAATATCTTTGAGGTGCATTATGGCGATAAAAACTATGATTTCAAAAAGAGATAAGTATAAGGTTTATGGGGAAGGTGGAAAGGAGCTGTCTGGCGAATTACACACCTATGAGATAGGCTCAATTACCAAAACGATTACTGCTGGGACTGGAAGGAGAATAATGTATATTTGTCAGCAGGAGCAGTTACATCTGATATTTCAGATATGCTGAAATATGCTCAAATACAACTTGATAATGATAATGTTTTCAGTGAATGTAATAAAACCCTTAAAGATATAAATACCTCTACTAAAAGCTATGGGTATAAATATGGACGCAATAGGTATGTCTTGGATTATTGACAAAGAAAACTCCACTGTATGGCACAATGGAGTAACAGGAAATTATAACAGCTATCTTAGCTTTAATCCCGAAACAAAAACTGCTATTGTTGTATTCTCAAATCTTCCTCCAAGCTACAGAATACCTGCAACTGTGCTGGGAATAAAACTGTTAGAAGAATCAGAATAAATAAGCTTATTCTATTAGTTACTATCTATACTAAACACCATAAGTCTGTCGCCTTACAAGGAAGCAATATGAATTCAGTGCAAAATCAACCGACCGAAAAGTATTTCTGCATTTTAAATGGTTTTTAGTATTGATATTACATAGAAATCCCCTTAAAGTAGTTTTAGAAATCACTTTAAGGGGATTATATTGTTTACAGGATTATCTATACAACAGCTTTCAACCATCACATCATTTTGATAGAATTGCAATTCTTTGATTAATTAAAGCTTCAAGCTTTTCTTTAATCTCATCAGGCATATAAGACTCTCTGCACATATCAATATATTTTTCCTTGAGCTTAACAATCTTATCAATCATCTTTTCAGCAGATTTATCTGAAACACCAATAGTCTTTGCAAAAATAAAAAAATCTTTTCTGCGAATATTTTGCTTTTTACCATTTATAGTCAGTGCCAACTGTTCTTTATCAGCAGGGATAACGACATTAGTAGAAAGCATATCGTAAGCAGCAGATAAGAAGTATTTTTGTGAACCTTCTGAAGTTTCGATCAGAGAAAAGTTTTTTAGATGCATATCTGAATTTCCAACAGCAAAAGAGAACACAACACGAATAAATAATTCTGTCATATCCAATCCTTTGTTTTCGGAATATGCAGATATAATTTTACCACAACGCTCATACGAACCACGATATTTGTCCTCGGTAAGTCTACCATCAAGCTGACAAAAGTCTTCCATAGCAAGCATTTGTCCATCATTGCGATCTATACGCTTGGTGATATACGCAAATGCATTATTCTGTGACGACAACTGTATCAAAGCATATGGAACTGTCTTAATACCACTGATATCTGCCATTTTCATAACAAGATATTCCATCTCGGGTAAAGAAGAATATTCCTCAGTTTGTGGCTTAAGAATATAACCAGTAGGGTAGTTTACAAGTGTTAAACGAGGCTTGTCCTCTTGAGACAGATGTAAAGATAGCTTTTTCTGAACACCTGGCACAGTAAACCCCTTGCTAGTAGTGTCGATAGCAATTTTCTTCAGAATCTCTTTTGAAACATCAACATCAGGGAATTTTGTTGTGCCAAAAAAAGATTTGATACAAGCTAAGTGCCATCCACACTCGTTTTTAGTGCGTAATGTTTTACCACAACATAAACATCGGCTCATTCCTTAACCCCCTTTATCTGAACATTGCCAATAGGGTCTTTGCAAGCAACAAGCAACAATCCAAAACGGTCTTTTCTATTAATTTTCCAGTTATGGATTACAATATCAAGAAGCCAGCCTTCAGGAATTAATCCATCAAAAAACGCGAAAAGCGTTTTTGAAGTGTATTTTTCTTTTTGAATCGGTAAGGTCAAGCTTACCGCCGACGGATTTTCGCTAGCCAGATAATCATTGTCGTAAACAAACGAATACCCGAAATCAGTTTCTTTTAAAGTTCCAGCAAAGGTTTCCCTTACATATACATACGCTGTTCTGTATGCTTCCATTAGTCATCCTTCCTTCCGGGAACAGCCTTCATACCAAACATTGAAAGAGCCTGATTCACCTTGTCCATACGAACCGTTTCTTTTCCTTGTTCCAACTCACGAACAAAGCGAAGTCCCAAACCCGAGCGAATAGCAAACTCCTCTTGAGTAAGACCTGCCTCTTTTCTTTTTTGTTTTATAAATTCAGCAATTGTATTCATAATTATATTTTACACCCTATAGGGTATAATGTCAACACTTCACCGTACATATTATACCCGTACAGGTATAATATCATTGTGTCGCTGTGTATTTTGTACCCTAAAGGGTATAATTTTAAGACCTCACTATATATATTATACCCGATTGGGTTATTATTATGTACTTTCTGCCTTTATTATACCCCTCATAGTTTAATCTGATATAATAAATAATGTATTGACTGAAACGGAAAAAACATTTTCTGTGATAAAGAAACCTTAACGTTGATCCAGAATACACACCACATTGTTGACGTGTAATCTTCTCAACAAGAATGTCAGCAATAGGAGTAAGTAATGCAAACCTGACAACCTTGATAGGACACACAAAGCAGATTCAATTATTTGCGATTGTATGGGTATTTCTTTTTATATTAATTTGTCTACCATTTAGCGATGAATAAGTATTACTCCGCACTCTGTACTTCTCTGTGACAAGCAAAAGCTTGCTTGCGTTGTCGTCCTCGTTTTGAGCTAATTCTGCTTGTTAATCTATTGCACTGTAATATTTAGATTTAGAAAAGTTCAATAATTCTTCAATATTTTATGATATAATTGGTATATATGGAGGTATTCCTATGAGAATTTTACTGGTTGAAGATGAAAAAAGAATGGCACAGGCACTGTGTGAAATACTTCGCCTTGAAAGATATGAAGTTGATCATTACACAAGTGGTCTTGATGGCTTGACTGCAATCGAAAGTAATATCTACGATATTGTGGTTCTTGATGTTATGCTACCAGAAATGAATGGATATGAAATTGCCAAACGGGCTCGCAGTAAGGGCATTGTAACACCAATACTAATGCTTACTGCAAAAGCAGAGCTTGATGACAAGGTAACAGGTCTTGACAGTGGGGCAGATGATTACTTAACAAAGCCTTTTATGGCTAAGGAACTTTTAGCTCGACTTCGTGCTCTTGGCAGAAGAACATTAGGCATAACAAATACTTTGTTATCCTACGGTGACATTACCCTTGATACAAGCACATTTGCATTATCTTGTACCACAAATGGCCAGAGTGTACGATTAAGCGAAAAAGAATACAGAATTCTAGAGTACCTTATTGTAAATAGTGGACAAATTCTTACCCGTGAACAATTTGCAATTAAAATCTGGGGATATGAGAGTGATGCTGAATATAACAATGTAGAGGTGTATATGACCTTTACTCGCAAAAAACTAGCATTTGTTGAAGCAAAAACCGAGATCAAGGCAGTGCGTGGAGTGGGATATGAATTGAGGTGCGATGATGTTTAAGAAATCAAGAAGAAAAATCGTTGCCTCTATTATGTCTGTTCTTGTGCTTTTGTGGGTAGGAACTCTGGGTGTTATTTACACATCAAGCTATTTTGAAATGAAAAAGCAGAATGAGCAGATGCTACAGACACACGCCGAAATATATATGCTACCTAAAACATTTGATAAAATGACACCACACGACAAACCCTTCTTTAATGGCGAACACAGATTCAAGCCTGATTTTGACCCTCAGTCTCCAAGGTTTCAGCTATCAATCTTTTATACGGTGGCAGTTTCTTATGACAGTGAAATTTTAGAAATAAAAAACGAATCACCATCGGTGCATACTGATGAGTATCTGACAGATTTAGCTCTAAAAATTATAAATAGCGAAAAGAATACAGGAACCGAAGATAATCTTGTATTTAATAAATCTGATAAAGACGGATACACCCTTGTTACCTTTATGGATAACACCGTTATTAACGAGAGCGCCGTGACCTTGCTCCGCTACACCCTTATCTTCGGCGGCGTTGCGCTTGTGCTTTTCTTTTTCCTTTCGGTATTC
>JAXJTR010000046.1:0-4476 GCA_036309465.1 Acutalibacteraceae bacterium | reverse complement strand
TCTTGTATGTGCCTGCAACTAGGTGCTGGAAACGAGTTGGGTTAGTTGAGTTACCTGTAATAGATACGCCAACTTCCTCCTGCTGCATAATAGCAACGCCCTCACGAACGTCATCTGCACCATAGCAACGAACCTTAGCTCTTTCACCGTCTGAGTAAGCTGTTTCCTTAACGATCTTTAGCTCGCCTGTGAAATAGTCAAACTGTGTCTGAACGTATGTAAAACCGTTGATTCTTGAGATAATGCAAGCAGCGTCTTTACCAAGACCATTTAGAATAACCTTTAGTGGCTCTTTTCTAGCCTTGTTAGCGTTTCTTGCAATACCAATAGCACCTTCTGCTGCTGCGAAACTCTCGTGACCTGCTAGGAAAGCAAAGCACTTTGTTTCATCTCTAAGTAGCATAGCACCTAGGTTACCGTGGCCACGACCAACGTTTCTCTGCTCTGCAACTGAACCAGGAATACAGAAAGCCTCTAGACCCTCGCCGATAGCCTCAGCTGCGTCTGCTGCTGTTGTAACGCCCTTCTTTAGTGCAATAGCACAACCTAGTGTATAAGCCCAACCAGCGTTCTCAAATGCGATTGGCTGAACCTCTTTTACGATGTCATAAGGATTGAAGCCCTTGTCAAGACACATCTGTCTTGCTTCTTCAAGATTTGCGATACCATACTCGGCAAGGCATTTCTCAATTTTAGGCATTCTTCTGTCCATACTTTCAAATGTAACTGCCATGTTATTAAGTCCTCCCTTACCTGATTATTCTTCTCTTGGGTCAATGTACTTAGCCGCACCATCAAAACGACCATACTGACCAATGTTGTTGTTGAATGCTTCGTTTGGTGTAACGCCACGACGAATGTCCTCTAGCATTTTGCCAAGCTTAACGAACTGATAGCCGATAACCTCGTTATTCTCGTCAAGAGCTGTCTTTAGAACATAACCCTCAGCCATTTCCATATAACGAACGCCCTTAGCCTTTGTGCTGAACATTGTACCAACCTGTGAACGAAGACCCTTACCAAGATCCTCTAGGCCAGCACCGATTGGAAGACCACCCTCTGAGAAAGCTGTCTGGCTTCTACCATATACAAGCTGTTCAAAGATATTCTTCATAGCTGTGTTAATAGCGTCACAAACAAGGTCTGTGTTAAGACATTCTAGTAGAGTTTTGCCTGGTAGAATTTCTGCAGCCATAGCAGCTGAGTGTGTCATACCGGAACAACCAATTGTTTCTACAAGAGCTTCTTCTACAATACCCTCTTTAACATTTAGTGTTAGCTTACAAGCACCCTGCTGTGGTGCACACCAGCCAATACCGTGTGAAAGTCCGGAGATGTCTTTAATTTCGTAAGATTTTACCCACTTACCCTCTTCTGGGATAGGTGCAGGACCGTGATTTGGGCCCTTTGCGACAGTGCACATATTTTCTACTTCTTTAGAATAAATCATGTGTACTACTCCTTTCGTTTGAATTAGTGTTGTAAAAATTGAATACACTTTTTTACAACATATATTATAAGCAATTTTAAGTCTATGTGCAAGAGCATTTAGGGAATATTTTGTATATTTGTGCTATTTTGTAGAATTTTCATAAACCGCAAATACAATATAGGCAACAAAAAATCGACCATTATTTTGGGTTAGTTAATATTTAGATTAATAATGTTAAAGATTTTATAAGTCTAGCTATAATTAGCACAGAAAAGCCAGTATAAAATGTGTGGTTTAATTGAAAGTATTTCTGTTTTTATTGCAATACGTTATTATTTACAATTATTCGTAATAAATAAAAATATTTTTTATTTAATTATTTGCATTTTGTGAAAAACATGGTAATATGTATATGTAATAATTTACCAAACATATAAGGAGGTTAACAATTATGAAAAGAAAAATCAACAAAATTGTATCATTAATACTGGCGTTTTGTATTATAGTATCATTGGTAACGGTTACAGGCATAAGTGCTAATGCTGCAACAAATAACGAAGTTGTGTCTGGTGCTTTAAGTGGAGACTTTTCATACGGGGTTCACAAAGATGGATATGCTAGAATTACAGGTTACTATGGCACTGACGAAGAAATAGTTATTCCAAGCACTATAGATGGCTATACAGTTAAATATATTGGTCGCATTATAGAGGAGGAATTTTCAGTTGATTATCAGCCTATCACAGATGCTAATATAAAAACAGTTATAATACCTGACACTGTAACCGAAATTTATGAAAGAGCGTTTGATAACCCTTATTTTGAACAAATCTACATCCCTAAGAGTGTTACTTGCATAGGTTATAGAGGTGTTTCTTGCAGTTATGCTACAACAATTTTAACAAATGTATATTATGAAGGTAGTGAAGATGATTGGGCAAAGTTAGATTACCCTTTTGTGGATAGTTATTGGTTTAATATGCATTTTAATTGTACTCCAAATACCCTAATTAAAAACAGTACCATAGAGTCAGATAAGTTTGAGCTAACTTTGTCTTCTAAAGGTGCCACAAAAGAATTTGGAGAAATTGCATTACCTGCAGGTACATACAAGTTTAATATTCGCAAGGGTAATGTGGTTGATTATCGTAACGGAACCAATGTTTTGGGCTACAATAAAGTTATTAACGATAGTTGCGTAGGCAGTTTAACCTGTAGTGCAAAATATAAAAACAAAATAACCCTAGTGGCAACAGGTGGCATATATAGCTTCCAATTGGATAACTATACTAACAAGCTTATTATCAAGCGTACAGGCGATTTACCTGATGTATATTTTGTAGATGCTCGCGATCCTGAATACATGATTCCTGTAAATACTATCTTTACCCCTATAAAAGGTACAAGTTTATTTGTTAGTTCTACTACTTGCCATTCTATTGGAAGCTACAGTTTAAGAATTTCAAATAAGGGCAACATACTAGGAAAAGAAACACCCTCTTATTCAATCTTATCAAAGGATAACCCAATATCTTTAAGTAAAGAATACAATAACAATGTGTATTTTTATTCTTACACTGGGCTTTATACCTTTATTTTCGATCAAGAAACAAATCAGCTATCAATAAAATATATTAATGATAAAAAAGATGTTGGGTCTACGGATACTATTCATGTAACAGGCAAAGACTTTAACCTAGATTTAGACGATAATAACGGTGAAAGCGATATCGCAACAGGTACTATAACATTAAAAAAGGGTGTTTATTCCTTTAAGGTGTACAACCGTGGTGTTGCTTGTGGTTCAAACTCTATTTATTTTGATAAAGGCACAAGAACCCTTAACCCTAACTTTATGTTACCGTCTGTTCTTTATGCAAGTGGCGGTAAATACAAATTTACCTTTGAAAAATCCACAGGCAGATTATTCATACACAGAGCATAATGATAATTAAACAGTAAAACAAAACGCTAATTAAAAACTTTTTCGGTTTTTAATTAGCGTTATTTTTTGTATTAAGTTAATTTTTTCTTTTTCCAAACAAAGAAAGAAGTCTGATAAATATATTTATATAATCCAAATACATTTGTAAAGCACCATAAATACTAGATTTAGCTAAACTACGCTGGTCGTGATTTGTGCTGTAGTACATACTTTTTAATTTGCTATTGTCATAAACAGTAAAGCCTATAAATATAGCAAGCACCAGTACATCTATTACAATTTGATTAAGTGCTGAACGGAAAAAGAAAATTGATATTAGGGAATAAATTAAAACTGCTATTAAAGAAATTGAAAGTATAAACCCAAGCCTAGTTGTGTCTTTTTTAGTGGTAAGCCCTATAATGGCTAACACTAAATATATAGCAGATGTTACACCAAAAATTATCATAACAGAGCCAAACTCATAGGCAAGCAACATAGGTGTTAAAATAACTCCTAAATCCGCAGAATACAGTATAAAAACTATCTTAGCAACTGTAGGGGAGAAAAATCTAAAGAAAAATCCCACCGCTATAACAGACACAAGGCTTATTATTGTTGCAGTTAAATACATACTGTAATTTGAAAGAATAAAGCTTTCTACAGAATTTGAATTTAAAGTTAAATAAAAAGATAAACCAAAGGTTATAGCTAAGCCTAAAAACATCCATAAGTAGGTTTGTGCAATATATTTTGCAAATGCGTAGTCGCCTTGTGCTACTCTGTTTATAAAACTGTTGTTGTTAGGGCTGTCGTTAAAAATACCATTTGGGTTGTTGCCCTGTGTGGGTTGCTGATTAATGTTGTAATTATAATCGTTGTGATTATGATTAAAATTGTTCATATTATTCCCCTTTTTGTAATGCTATACGAAATTAATATGGTCAGTAAACACACAAGATTTTGTAAAGATTACATTAGGAAACTCCGCAGATAATTGTTTAACCAAATAATCAATAACAACATCTTCGGTTTTGTAATGACCTGCATCAACTACTGTTAAATCAATGTCGTAAGCTTCAAGTATGTAGTTGTGTTTTATTTCTCCTGTAACAAATGC
>JAXJTR010000045.1:0-11495 GCA_036309465.1 Acutalibacteraceae bacterium | reverse complement strand
ATATCTATTTCTTCATAGCTTGTTTTTAATGTAACTGCTGTAGCTTTACCATACTGACGGTTACGATAGATACCTGTTTCGTTAACATAATAGAGTCAAGCTCTCGCTCTGCATTATATGCAGCTGTTGCCATTTGTAAACCTGCACTTTCCTGTGGAAATTGAGTAAGATGTAGTGTATCGTTATAATTAATTTCATATAACATTTTATCTGTTAAGCAACAGCGTCCTGACAAATCAGGTACAAATATAAGAACATCTAGTGGAAGCTTTGAAAGCATTTTTAGAAACAATGCTTCGCTACTTGTTTCACAACCACCAAAAAGTATAAAGCAACCCACATCGTGCAATTTCCAATTTGAAAACAGCTTTGAATAATATCTTCTTATCCAACAAATTAAATAGACAGCTTTATTTGTTAGCTTATTAAGATTAGAGCCTGCTTTTTTACTTTCTTCCATTATTACCTCTACTAAGGCATTAATGACAAGCTTTTGAAGTTCTAAATTACTTATATATTTTAAATTATTTGATAAATCCGCAAGCATAGCCTCAGGTGATGTATACAACTTACGTTTTACATAATTTATTTCGTCCATTGTAGGTGCTGGGATATTGTTATCAATAATAAGAAGATTTTTTCTTGTTGAAGAAAGCTCCTGATATAATTTGAATAGCTTTTCAGAATAATAAAGCTTATCTTCTGCACCGTTTACACGAATAAAGCAATTGTAAAACAGCCTTAAGTCATCGCCACGCTTACTGGGCAGAGTTAAAATATCGTCAAAACCATTTCCTTTAATCCAAGCATTTGTGCAATTTAAAAGATTTGGCTTATTAGCTTGTATTTTATCTCTGTTAACATTACTTTCAATATCGTTACGCACCTTTTTCAAATTAAAATCATTTGGGAAAGGTGCCATACCTGCCATTTTTAGCTCGGTTGATACTGATGAAGTTGGGTCTAATTTTAAATAATTACTATCACCGTTATACTGCAAAAGTACAACATCACAGCCTGCATTAGAAATTACAGACAGTAACATAAGCTCGTAATTACTTACATCACCCTCGTATAAAATTTTAGGTACATTATTGGTACCAAGACAATTAAGAACACGCTCAAATTTATAGTATAGCCAACACATAAATTTGATGTATGCGTTTCTAATCATATTTTCAGTTTTTCCTGAACTTACTAAAGATTGCAAATAGCTGAAAATAGCAGTAGCAACATTTTGTCTTTGCAGACTATTTAATCTAGGTAGCCATTTTTTTAAGCCGGCATCTATAAAATCTACACTTAACTGGAAAGACATACCCATTATCTCGTTATAATAGGCAAGATTTGCCTCAGTAGGGTTTTCAATTCTTCCCTCTATTACTACTCCTGTTTTTCTTGCAACATCATAATATTTTTGTATAAACTCGTTAATTTGCTGATTGTATCCATTAATGCGGTAAAAATAAACACCGCCATTTTGTCTTTTATTTAGTTCAGTGAAAAAGTCGTTTAAACTAGTTATAGTTTTGTGCTGATACATACACAATTTCACCTTTACTTAATTATTTCTTACTTTATGCATATTCATTAAAAAGCCTAACACTGCACCAACAAAGCCACCTATTATATGTGTTAAGTTTGCAACATTATCGTTAATAAAAATTCCTTTATAAATTTCTTGCCCTATATATATACAGGCTACCAAAATAAAGGTTATTGGAACTTCACCATCTCGGAAGCTGGTTATTGATGACAGTAATATTAATGCAAATACAACACCACTTGCACCTAATAGATGTACATGAGGGAAAAATATAAAATTAACCAAACCTGTAACAAGTGCTGTTATAAGTATTACCATTGCAATATCTATTGAACCATATTTTTCTTCAAGTAGCGGTCCAACCACCAATATAAGCATTATGTTACCGATAAAATGCTCCCAACCGCTGTGACCAAAAACGTGACCTATAAAGCGTATGTATGTTAGTGGATTTAATAGTGATGAATTATACACGCTAAATAGAATTTTGTTTGTAAAGCCACCTGTTAGCATATCTAACAGCAAAGCTAGTAAGCATATTCCTGTAAAACAAATAATAATCGGCGAATTGAACGAAAGCTTTAGTTTAGAATTGTCTTTTATCATAAATCCTCCATAATATTCCACGAGATACATTATATCATATTCTTTTACATTTTCAAGATAATTGTTGCAGTTTAAAGGCATTATGACCATAAATTTACAATGCGTTTACAATTTACAGCACTAAAAGTTAAACAAAGCCTCTGATAAAATCATTTATATAGCTGTAGCCTACTGCAAGATTAATATTCTGACCACTATCTATTCCAGACGTGCTTATACCTATAACCTCGCCATAAACATTTATAACAGCACCGCCTGAGCTTCCGTGAGAAATTGGGGCTGTAAATTGTATCATTTCAACATTATCTATATTTCTAAAACCTGAGATTATACCGTCTGAAACAGTATTAAATAAACCTAATGGGCTACCAATAGCTACAACCTTTTGACCACGAACAAGCTCTTTACTATCCTTATAAATTGGTAAGGGAGTTAAACGTCTGTCTATTCTTATAATAGCTAAATCAAAGGTTGTGTTGTATTTAATAATGTCAGTTGTAGAATAAACCTTATTATCATCTTCTATTCTTACAGTGTATAAAGTTCCGCCACAGGCTACGTGCATATTAGTAAGAATATATCCACTTGCACCTATCATTATACCTGAACCTACTGCTACTTTTTCTCCCTTTTGGTTGTGTACTGAAATCATAACTATTGATTTAGCAAGCATAGCCAGCTGTTCGTAATCCATTTCTTGTCTTTTGGGATTAGTTTTACTAACATTATTAGTGCTGGTTGTAACCTTTATTGGTGGGCGTTCTGTTTTCACCCTATTAACAGTAGGATTAATATTAGGTGATGATTTTTTTCTGTTACGAGGGGGGATTTTTACCGTTATATAGTCATTATTATCCCTATTTACAACAGTGGTAGCAGAATTTTGGGTATGTGGTATATATATATCTTCTAACCTATAATCCTTTAAATTATACTCTGGTAAATTAATATTATCAAAAGTGCCAATATAAAGCTCTTTCGATAAATCAAGTAACTTTAAATCACTTGATATATCACCACTACTTTGAAGTAATAAAACATCAAAACCCATATTGGCAAGAAGATAGAAAAATAGATATTCCTGCGGTTTTTCAATATTTTCAGCAATAATTTTAACAATGCTTTCTTTATTAATACCAGTAATTTTATTGTTAAATAAATAATCAAACCAAAATATAAGCTTTACAACAAAATTGTTTTCCATAGAGACACTGGCATTGCTTTTTATAATTTTGAATTGTTTTACTGTATTTTTTAAGGCAACACTAAGCATTGATGAAAAATTATTATTATTTGAAGCTTTAATTGCAATATTTTGTCTGCCTTGATTATTCCAACTATTACAACATTCCAGATAATAGCTTACATCATCAGGATTTATTAAATTTGGCAATGATTTTATTCTGTTATAATAATGGTTACTATTTTTTGTTTTTTGAGTTAAAATTTCATCTACTTTTTTTACATCTGAAAGTAAGTCGCAGTTTGCACCTATAACTCGACAAAAACAGGGTTTATCGCAATTAGTTGTTTTTTCAGCAAACTGTATAACAGATGAAACATCAGTTATATTATGTTTTTCAGTTGTATTTACACTACGCATATTTGCCACCTAAAATTGTATTGATAAATTATACAGATATTAACTTAAAATCATTTATGTTATGTATATATTATCACAAATCTTCTGAAATATCTACCATTTTATTTTAAAATATGTTATAGTATTTTGCGTTGGTCAAAATTTATTGTTATCAACAGAATATAAAATTTAAGGAGAAAAAATAATGAAAGATTCACTTGTGTGTTATAGCGTGGGAGCATTGCTATATTGCCCTGCTAATAACAAAAGTGTGGTTGACTCTATCATTAACGAAAAATTTGGAGAAAAATATTCTTTGGCTCTTTGTTTAGAAGACACTATAAAAGATGAATATGTAAACGAAGCTGAAGATATACTGGTAAATTCAATAGCTGAAATTTACACTACAAGCAAAAGCAAGGATTTTTATATGCCTATGATTTTTGTTCGTGTTAGAAACCCTCAGCAAATCACAAACCTTACGGAGCGTTTTGGCGAAAGCAGATGTATTATTACAGGATATGTTTTACCAAAATTTGATTTACAGAGTGCAGACGGGTTTATAAGTGCTATATTGGAAATTAACAACCAGTATGATAAAACATTTTATATGATGCCTATACTTGAAAGCAACACTGTTATTAATCTGCTTGATAGATATAACAATTTATATAAGATTAAAGAAAAGCTTGATAAGGTTGAAGAGTTTGTATTAAATGTGCGAGTAGGCGGAAATGACCTTTGCCACAATTTTGGTTTTAGAAGAAGCAGTTATGAAACCATACATAATATAAGACCTATCGGCAATTTGTTAGCTGATATTCTTACAGTATTCTGTATGGATTATGTTGTTTCTGGTCCTGTTTGGGAATATTACAATGGCGATAACTGGTATGAGGGGCTAATTAATGAGGTTAAGGCTGACAGACTTTGTGGATTTGTAGGTAAAACTGTTATTCACCCTAATCAGATAAAAGCAATTAATGAGGTTTATAAGGTAAACAGAAAAGATTATGAAGATGCTAATGCCATTATTAATTGGGATAAATCCTCTCATTCATTAGTATTAGGTAGTACAGAAAAAGAAAGAATGAACGAATATAAAACACATTACAACTGGGCATATAAAATATTAATGCTTGCTCAGGCTTATGGTGTGGAAGATTAATTTATCGACTAATACAATATTTAAAGGCGATCAAACTTTTTAGGTTTGGTCGCCTTTGTTTTGTATCAAATAATTTGTAGGACTATGAATTATTTGTGAGAAAAACTAATAAATTTAAGCATCTGCTATTTTCTTAATGATACCGCAAGCTTTGTAATGTACCAGCGGATAATATTCAATAGGTACATTCTTTTCATTTGCTAGCCTTATAATATGAGAAAGTGTTGGGTCATCTTTAAAATTTTCATTAATAAGAACTTTCCAAGGCACTCTACGAAGAAGTACACGAGTAGTTTCACCTATTCCCGGTTTAATAAGGTTTATATCATCAATATCAAAAACCTTTGCAAGGTCTTTTACTTCATCTATGCCCAAGCCCTCAACAGCGTTATCTTCTATATAAGAATTTATCTCAAACTGTTTTTCAATTGCATTAATAAACTCGTAAGAAAGGTCGGCGTCTTTTAGCTCACCGTAATAAACTGCACCATGAAAATCGTCCTTACCTATAATATCATCACGTAAAAATGTTCTGCTTACAAGACCTGACACTGTACTGTTTAAACAAGAGCTTGGAATAAGAATATCCTCGTGTGTACCACAAAGCTGTGTAACATTTGCAGGGTCTGCAAGAACTGCAACATCGGCTGTAACACCTTTATATACAGCTATATCCTTTTTAAGCTCGTTTAAAATAGCACCCTTACCTATCCAACCGTCTACAAATAGTAATTGTTCAGGATTATATTTAGAAAGCAAATATTTCATTGCGTTTTCGTCTATTCCTCTGCCTCTAATGATAGAAATAGAATAATGAGGAACATCTGCATTATATTTTAGCTTTATATACCTTTTTATTAATACACCTACAGGAATACCTGCTCTTGCTAAAGAAACTAAAACAACATCTTTACCCTTAAAATCCATAATTTTATCAGCAAGCTTACCTACCGCAAGGGCTGTTGGCTTTGAATAGCTTTGTAGTGCCTCGTTATAAACCTGCATATATTTATCTGTTGGCACATATTCAATAGGAAGCATTTCGCTGTAATGTTTACCAGACTGTATAAGTCTTTCTCTTTCCTCTGTTGGTTGAGGCTTTACAAGTCCTGTTATATCCTTTAGAAGTAGAATTACATCATCTTTACTATATGAAGTTCTCATTTTAGCACCACCTTACTACGGTTATATTTTTATTTCCGCATAATTTTAAAGCATTAACAAGAGAATTTAAGCCTTGATTTTCTTTATCTACATCTGCATCGGTTACAATTAAAACCTTATAATAATCAGATAAATCATATATAAATGTAGTACGATTGCTGTCGTAAAGGCTTTTTAGAGTGTATCGACAATGAACAGGATAATCTTGTTCATTACTTACAGCAATAGGACTTCGTGTTGTTGAATGGCAATAGACTTTATTACCCTGCTTCTCTAATTGAGATGACACAAATATAGCAGGATACATAAACTCCTCTGTACCCAACACTAAAATTTTACTATTTTTCTCTATGTTTATATTTTCTTTAATCTTTTCAAAAAGATTTTTACAAGCAGAATTATACTCTTCTCCCTTTGTAATTCTTCTTGCGTTCACATATTTATCAGCTGTAATAATATCTATATTAATGCTATTCTCACTGCTGTTACATTCTATGTACTTACCGTCGCCCTTATATTGCTGTGCAATTTCTGTATATGTGCTGTGGTCAGTTTTTACCAAATAGTGAACATCAATGTTTCTTTCGTTGTAAATATCAAGAGATTTTTCATCCATTCCATTTAGAATAGAAGCAACCGAAAAATTAAGCTTTGTATTGTAGGTTTTTTCTATAAGATTAATTATGTTAAGAATTGTATTACCTGTTGTAACTTCGTCCTCTACAAAAACAATTCTATCTATAGAACTAATAACGCTGTCTATGTCGTTTTTAACTAGCTTTTGTTCTGTTGCGTGGCTGTGAGATTCACTAAAATACAAATACTCTGCGTTTTCTATTATCTCTCTTGTTGTTTGTATATACATTGAATTTAATGCAATTGCTAAAGCTGAGCCAATTGCTGTTGCAGTTTCGGCAAAGCCAACTAATAATAATTTTTCATTTTCGTATTGGTCTTTCACCTTATCAGCTAAGGCATTAAACATTTCAATTGCCTTTAATCCCGATGTAGGAATATGTTTACCTTGTAATGGATTCATTACAAGGTATTGTCTTTTAGTATTATTTTCTCTTTTTGCTATTTTTGCTAAATCCTTTTCTTTATACATTCTATTTAAACCTCGTTATATAATTTATCGTAATTACTACAAAAATTGAAAGCATTTTTATAAAATAGCTTTTCAAGTAAACTTTGGCTGTAATTTTTTGAAAGTAAATACTCATAAAAAGTCTGCATACTTTCTACACCTGTTATACATTGTGGCATTTCAGCACCGTCAAAATCACTGCCCAAAGCAACGGTATTTTCTCCGCCAAGTGAAAGAAAATGATAAAGATGTTTTTCTAAATCAGAAAAATCTGCTATACCATTGTCAGTTATAAAATATCTGTAAAAATTTAACCCAACTATACCACCAATATTTACGATATGCTTGAATTGTTCATCTGTTAGATTTCTTAAATTCGAACATATTGTTCTTGAATTGGAATGGGTTGCTACAAATGGTCTTTTAGCCAGCTGTGCTGTTTGCCAGAAAAGCTGGTCGCTTGCGTGTGAGATATCTATTATTATATTATTATTTTCAATCTCGGGAATAACCAGTTTTCCAAATTCAGTTAGCCCTTTAGGATTCTCACTACGTATTCCGTCACCAATTTCATTTGTGCCATTCCAAGTTAATGTAATAAAACGCACACCCATATTTCTAAGCTTTTTTACATTATTAATGTCACCTGCTAAAGCCGCACCGCCCTCAATAGCCAAAATAACATTATGATTATTATTTAGTTGATTAAAATTATTAACACGATTAATCTTTTTACATTGCTGTAATGATGTAAGCAATTTATTATAACAATCATCAACTAATTTAACGGCACTATTGCCACGGTATTCGTCTGGTATCCATATTGCTACCACCTGAGTGTAGCCATTATATTTCAACAGCTTATCATAAGATAAATGACAATTATTTGTAACTATAGAATTATTCTCTAAGGTAACCTTATATAAGGTATCACAATGTAAATCAAAAATTTGCATAGTCACCCTCCTGAATAAAAGCGTTTTCAATGTAATTTATATGGTGTAAATGATTATTTATAAGATACACCTCACAAACATCAAACCTTGGTTGTAGTTTAAGCTCATACTTTTTTAAAAACAAATAGGCTGTACGCATAATTTTATCTCGTTTTGATTTATTAACAGACAAACAGGGTTGTATTGCTGTATTAAATTTTCTTGTTTTAACCTCTACAAAAGCGATATATTGGGGATTTGTGGCTATTATATCTAATTCTCCGTACCGAGTATGGAAATTTCTCTGAAAAATACAGTACCCTTTACTTTCTAAATAATCACAAGTCAATTGCTCGCCTAATTTGCCAATGCTTCTGTTTGCAGATTTATTATTAATATTATTCATTTATTTAATATCTTACCTAAAAATGACATTCTATGCACAGGGCATGGTCCAAATTCTCTAATAGCTTGAGTATGTACTTTTGTTCCATAGCCTTTATGCTTTTCAAAACCATATTCAGGATATTGTTTGGCGTATTCAAGTAGTAATCTATCTCGGCTAACCTTAGCAAGGATAGATGCGGCAGCTATTGACATAGATTTAGCATCGCCTTTGACAATACTTTCACATGGAATATTTAAGTTAGGGGTTTTGTTACCGTCGATAATTGCATAATCACTTGGTACATCAAGCCCCTCTACTGCTCTTTTCATTGCAAGCATAGTTGCATTAAGTATATTAATTTCTTCAATTTCTTCAACAGTTGCAAATGCAATGCTGTAGGAAATTGCTTTCTCTTTTATTATATCAAACAAAGCCTCTCGCTTTTTTTCTGTAAGCTTTTTTGAATCGTTAACGCCCTCTATAATATCATTTGGCTTTAAGATTACTGCAGCGGCACATACAGGCCCTGCTAAAGGACCTCTGCCAGCCTCGTCTACACCGCATATACTGCTGTAGCCTTGTTGTGCTAATTGATTTTCATATAAAAACCAGTCCATAACTTTTCTAACTCCTAAATTATACAAAACAAAGTATTACAATATTACTTTACGCACTCCAAAGTAATACTGCCAAGCTTTGCACTTCTGTATTCATCTAAAATAGCAACAGAGGCTCTGTCGGTATTTACTCTGCCACCAGACATTAACATTCCACGTTTTTTAGCGATAATCTCTAACAGGTCGTATGGTTCAGTATTTTCTAAATCTACATCTTGTAGCTTAAAGCGTTCTATAAACTGTGGTGTAGGATATTTACTCATAACCTCTAAAAGTCTAAATGCAAGTAACTCAGTATCCATTACTTGGTCTTTTACTGCACCTGTAAATGCAAGCTTTTCGCCAACCTCCGGGTCATCGAATTTTGGCCACAATACACCAGGGGTATCTAAAAGCTCTAATCCCTGACCTATAGTAAACCACTGATTACCACGAGTAACACCTGGGCGGTCTTCAACCTTTGCACTGCCTTTTTTAGCCATTCTGTTAATAAATGATGACTTGCCTACATTAGGAATACCAACAATCATAAGGTGAATACTTCTGTTTTTCATTCCCTTAGCTTCCCACTGCTCAATTTTTTCAGCTAAAACGCTTTTAACAGCAGGAACAAAGGCATTTAATCCTCTGCCTGATTTACAATCAACAGGAATTGCAACGATATTTTTCTTTTTATAATACTCAATCCATCTATTTGTTTGAACTTTATCCGCCATATCACATTTATTCATTAAAATTATGCGTGGCTTGTTTTGGATAAGCTTATCAATGTCAGGATTTCTACTACTGATGGGTATACGAGCATCTATAATCTCTACAACTGCATCTACAAGTTTTAAACTAGCCTGTATTCTTCTTTTAGTTTTGGTCATATGACCTGGAAACCATTGTATATTTTGTACCTGACTCATATTCTGCCTCCGTTATTCATATATATATGACAATCTATCAAATGGGTATACCACACATTGCACCTTGCCGATAATATTCTTTATGTCAACAAGCTGTATTCTTATGCTACGACTGTCAACAGAAACTGCTCTGTTATCTCCCATTACAAATACTTTGCCCTTTGGTATAACATCAGGTATATCCCACTCTACACCTGATAATGTTTTACTTGATAAATAAGGCTCGTGAATAGCCTTTCCGTTGATGTATACAGTGCCATTTTCTTCATCAAAGCCAATAGTTTGACCCTCTAAAGCGATAACTCGTTTAATATAAGCATTATCTACACTATATTGGTTATCATTATCTGTATCCGGTGCAACAGCAACAACATCACCTTTTTTTAGCTTTAGCTGTGGTATATAATTGAAAAATGTTTGATAATTTGTAATAAGCACAACATCATTATCCTCTAGAGTTTTACTCATAGAGGGGCCATCTACAATAGCCAGCCTTACTACAAAAGTAAGAACCAAAACAATAACCACTGCTGAATATAATATAGTTTTAACAATATCAAGGGATATACGATGATTTTGGTTGTTCATAATAACACTCCATTAATATTTATAATATTATTAAAGAAAACTATACTTATACAGTATAACATAATAAAAAATCATAGTCAAACATTGTGAACATTGAAAAAATGCGTGCATTACACTATGGTAACACACGCATTTAGTTATGTAAGAAAATTCACTTACTAAAATTTTGGGATTATATTATCTTTTTCTTGCAGCTCTGTTTTTAACATATACAACAGCTGTACCTAAAGTTAGAGCGAACATCATACCTACCAACCAAGCGAAAGTAATTTCGTCTGTTGATGGAGAATCTGATGTGAAATAACCTGTTGAAGGAGAATTTACTGCAACAGAATTATTCACTTTACCCTCTGAAAGACCAGGTGTTGTTGTAATTGTACCAGACTGAGCATCAGCTCTTGCAACTGCTAGTTCCAAAGCATCCATGAACTCATCTGAAAGCTCGCCTGTAGCTTCCATATCACAGTTAGCCTGTGCAACCTTTACCGCAGCAATAGTTTCATCGTCGTAAACTCCTGTTGCTGTAGTTAGATAGCCTAACTTTACAAGCATAGCCTGTAGAGTATCGATTTCTTCCTGTGTATAAACGCCTACTGTTGGCTTTGCAATAGCTTGATCAGACATTAGAACATTGTACTGCTCTTCTGTGATAAAGTTCTCTGTTTTCTGCTCTGATGTTTTAAAGTAATCCTGTAGAGCGACTAGAGTGTTATCATCAAACACGCCTGTAAAACCAGTGAAATAGTAACCTAACTGTAGTAGTCGTGCCTGCATATCTGCGATTTCTGTACAGCCAGCTACGTCTGACTCACCATAATTAATCACACCATCCTCAAGTGGAGTTGGTGGAAGTGTTGGAGCCTCTGTTGGCTTTTCAGTTGGCTTCTCTGTTGGAGCCTCTGT
>JAXJTR010000044.1:0-5880 GCA_036309465.1 Acutalibacteraceae bacterium | reverse complement strand
TCAAGCACCAGTGCATATCCCATTTGGGTTGGTTCTACATTTAATGCTGCCTCAATTGCAAGCATATTACCTGTGCCACCCATCCAGCTACCGCACAAAGCACCTAAAGCCTGCCATGCACCCTCGCCAAGAGTACCGTGCATTATTGCATAGGCTACCACAAAGCCTAAACCAATAGATAAGGTTGCTGAAAAGAAAGCTATTAACATTTTAGGACCAAGCTTTATAATCTTTTTAAGGTCGCAACGCAAAAGCATTATAAAGAGCATAGCATACAAAATCGGATTTTTTATTCCGCTATATGCAGGCTTGGTTGCCTCTAAGTCCCAAACATTAAGAGTACATAAAATCATTAAACCTAAATAAATAAGTACAACAGGCGGTGCAAAGCTAAAAAACTTTTGTGCCACCTTGCCTTTTAGTATTTTTGGCAGACTAACCAATAAACCAGCCAAAAATACTAAAACAGCTATATACATAAAACCGTCTGTAATCATAATTTTTTCACCTTCGTTACATTAAAAATTTTTGAGTGCTTAAAATTATTTACAATTTTCAAGCACTGATTTTAGATATTCCCAACAACGCTCTGCTGATGCAACATTTAATTTTTCTTTTGATGTATGCACATTAAACATATCAGGACCAAAAGAAACTGCATCCATATTAGGAATTTTTCCTGATAATATTCCACATTCCAAACCTGCGTGCAACGCTGTAACCTTTGGAGCATAGCCATATATCTTCTTGAAAGTTTCAATCATTATTTCTCGTAATCGAGAGTCTTGTCTGTACTCCCAAGCAGGATAATCATTGCAAAATTCAGTGGTTCCGTCCAAATGCTCAAAAAATGATTGTATTTTTAAAACTAATGCTTCTTTTTCTGAATCAACATTACTTCTAATAAAGAAACGCATATATACGCTATTTTCCTTAGTATTCAAAACTCCAAGACTTAATGAGGTTTGTACCATATTAGGAATATCAGGACTCATTGTTTCAACACCATTAGGAACCTGCAAAAGTGCAAAGAGTATTTTTTCGGTAGAAGATAAAGTCATACACTGTTGGAAATTATCAACTTTAACAGCAGATATATTCAAATTTGGCTCATTGTTTTTATTTTCTGCCTTTAATCTGTTATTAATTTTATTAACAGTTTCCAAAAGGTTATCGGTTATAGTATTATCCACACATATTATACATTCACAGCTTGATGTAATAACATTATCTTTATTACCGCCATTAATTTCAACCAACCTAAATTTTATTTTTGGGTAAATATTACACAACACCTCAGCCATTAGCTTGTTTGCATTTATTCTGCGTTGATTAATATCTATACCTGAATGACCACCACGCAAGCCATTTATGGTAATTTTAAAGCACTCACCATTAGTGTTTTCTTTCTCTATAGGAATATCACAATGTGCACGAACACCACCGGCACAGCTTACGGTTAGCACACCTTCTACTTCAGAATCAATATTTATCAGCAAATTAGTATTAAGATTATTAACATCTAAGAATCTTGCACCAACCATACCAATTTCTTCGTCGGCTGTAAATAAAAATTCTAATGGTGGATGTGGAATAGATTTGTCATCGAGTATTGCAAGCATATATGCAATAGCTATACCATTGTCACCACCAAGTGTAGTACCATCTGCCCAAATAAATTCTCCGTTGGTACATAATTTTACAGCTTCGGTTTCCATATTAATTGTGCATTGGTTATCTTTTTCGCACACCATATCAATATGACCCTGTAAAATTATAGGCTTTGAATTTTCGTAGCCTAAGGTGCCATCTGCGTATACAATAACATTATTCGCTTCGTCTTTTATGTTTTTGTAACCACGCTGTACAGCAAAATTTGATATAAAATCTGCAATAGCCTGTGTATTACCTGAACCATGAGGAATATTACATATTTCATAAAACCAACGAAACACTTCTTTTGGGGTAAGATTTTCTAAATTGTTCAACATTTCACCTCTTTTCTTAAACAAAATTTTCGGAAGCATAAAAATATAGTCGGTAATATTATAAAAGCACACTAACTTTTTGTATTGTTATATATTACCATAATTTATTTACACAACAATATTATATTATACATTATGTAAAAGGTCAATATAAATAAGACACAAAATGCAGGTGTAAATATTGACAATGTACATAATGTTAGTGTTAAAAATAGCAAAAAACATCATATAACTTCAAACAATTGGTAAAATAAATTAGTTGTGTATAGCAAAACATCTATGATATACTATAATTGCTAGTTATTTTAGGAGTGATTTTATGGGATTATTCAAACACACAAGTAATAACGATTATATTATTGACAAAAATACACCTATTATAAACCTTGCAAATGAAATTTGGCTTGCTTTTGTACAGGAGATAATAAAATGGAAAGATAACGACATCTATGCTATATCATTCTTTTTAGATTACGAAGATGACAACCACAGTGATGTGCGTTTGCACTTTGGGTATAACACCGAAACTCAAGTAAAACGAGAATTATGCAAAGACCTTTCTCCAGAAACTATACGCTGGAACTATAATATATGGCTACAAAACGAGCTATTTTGCTTTGGTGAAGACGGTAAAACAAGAAATCTTATTGATATATGGTTTAAACAGCAAAAAATAAGAAGCGACGAGGCTATCAACTTGCTTGTAAAAGAAATTATTACGGCTGTGCAAGAAATTCATAAGTGTGGTGCTATAAAAGAAAAATTTGAAAAAGAAATACCAATAATAATACATACTTTTAACTATCACGAAGAAATTGCTTATATTAACCAAAAGGCAAACGGTGATATATTACCCATAGAATTTGTAAATTATTGCATTGAGAAAAATTAATACATACAAAAACAGACTTTGATATAAAGGTTTAATCACCTTTAATCAAAGTCTGTTTTATTAGCAAAATTTCTTATGAACTAGAATTATTCATTTAACTTTCACAGTATAGAAATTAGTATTACTTTAAGCTATAGGTAAAGTTTCTACTAAGCCTACAAGGTGTTTTTGAATAACAATTGCATCTGAAAGAGTTACATTACCGTCACCAGTAACATCACCACAAATACGCTGTTTTTCTGAAAAATCTACTAAGCCTACCATATACTTTAGTATTAAAACAGCATCAACTAATTTTACAGAACCGTCACCACTAACATCACCATAAACAACATTATTATCAACAGGTGGTGTATACTTACTCCACTGACCATTATGCATATATGCTGATTTATCGTTATCATATTTTTCTTCTTTTGGGTCAGCTGTATAAACTGTGTTATTGCCTTGGAATGTTAGATTATATGTTTGGCGTTTGTCGTTAGTTGTTTCTGATTTACCATTGTTGAAAATAATATTTGATAATTTACCGTCTATTGTATAGCTGTAAATATTATTACCCATATCGGTCATTTTTACACCAGGCCAATCAGTTGACAATGAACCACCCCAAGAATAAAAGTAAACTTCTTCCCACTGAGTTTTGCTGTTATCAAAATATACTGTATCTACTTTACAAGCATCAATATCAGTTAAAACCTTATTAAGAACAGTGTTTACTTTCATACTGGTTGTTGCTGAATTTATTTCTGTTTTTCCTGCCTCTGCAACTTTTTTCATTTCTGCAATTACATTTGCAGGGTATTCCTTACTATATTCTGATATTTTATTATCTAACACCTTAATTGCCTCTGCTTTAGCTGAGTTAACATCTAATAAACCTGAATTTAAAAAGCTAATTCTGCCATTAACAAAGTTTTTCAAATATTGGAATTGAGAATCAACTGTAGAACCTGCGGAAGAAACAAGCAAGTTGTCTTTTATATCCCATCTTGTGTAGTTCATAACAGCAGATGAAGCCAACAAGCTGTGATATTGGTCCATACTCTTTAATCTTCCTGTAGGCTCTGCATTACCAGTTGCAACAGCTAATGCAGGAACAAATCTTTCTTTCCACAATTGTGCAACCTTTTCAACAAAATCCTCGTGCTGACAAAGTTGTGCAAATACAGTTCTTGTTTCTGAATATCTGTAAGAGTCTTTAATAAACCACTTGTCATAAGATAGCATATTAACATTATCTTTTACCTTATCAAGGTTACCCAAGGCAACATCAAAATCCCAGCAAGGGCTAGCGTGTAATTTTCCGTCGCCTGTTAAATCAGAATCTTTATAGAAATAACAACTAGAGATACCACCGTCTATATTTACAGAAAACTCCTGTAGCAAGTACATTATAGCGGCTGATTCCATATCAAGATAATCTGTATAGTGCTTACCTTTTGAGTTGTAGCCTGTTGAAGAATACAAGGCATTTTCTAAATCCTGCATAAAAGAAGAGATATACTGTACCTGTTCTACAGATGCTATTTCAGGTGCCTTAACGTGAACACTTTGACCACCATTAGTGATAAAATAACTTGGCTCATCTATTGCTACAACAAACTCAAGCAAATATCCACCTGTTATATCTTTAGGATTATATGGAATATTAAAAGCCTGCATTTTCTTTGTAGTATATTTATTTTTGCCATATAAATCTTCTAGGTCTACATCATCTAAACCGGTACCCTCAGCAACAGCGTCTTCTGTGTTACCCTCTAGGTCGGTAATGTCTACCAATTCGCCGTCGCCTGCTTCTATCTTTTGTGAAAGCTGGTATGTACCAAGATACTCGCCATTAGCGTACACATCTACAAAGCGTGAGTCAGGAGCAAAATCTAAACCTGCATCGTAGCCCAAATTATACATAAGAGTATTTCTAATCATAGAGTGTTCTTGAGCATTTGCAAGCAAGCACCATTTTTTACTTTTATCCATACCCATTAAGCTGGCTTTTTTATCAAGCTTTATATTATATGGCTTCTTTTTTAATTGCCAAGTAGTGTTACCTCTACCTTTAATTGAATCAAGCCCCTTGTCATAAGAAACGCTACCGTCATAATCTATTACAACAATATCACCTGACTCTTCATTGCCCTTTTTCTCGTGGATATAATTCATAGAGCCACTTTCTGTTGTAAAGAACACAGAGCCTATACCTGTTGCTTTTTGAACTACTAATGAATATGTTCTATTATCAGCAACAACGCTGTAGGTTTTTCCGTTTTCAAAAATGTTATAGCTGTTGCCACTGATGATTGTAGTACCATTTATCTTTACGCTGTTAAAGTTGTGATAAACTGTAAGGTCTGATAAGTTTGCAGATGACGGTAAAAACCAATAATATTTACCGTTCTTTTCATACCATTTAACTGCATCAATATTATTATCTGTGTCGGCTATACAGCCTTCTGCCCATAATGCCTTTCCTGTGGTTGACTGCACATAAATAGGGGCTGTTGGATTAGAAACTGCTATAGCAGTAACAGGCAAGCCTATTACTGTAATAATAACAGCTAACAAAATAGCCAGCGTTGCCGAAAACATTCTTTTTGTTTTTTTCATAAATTCACATACCTTTCTCGATTAAAATATAATTAATGTTCTATGCTAAACATAAAATAAAAATTTATAATTACCAAACATTTTATTTCTGTTTAACTTTACAACCTAATTCTAACATACTAACAGCACAATGTTAATGCACAAGAAATACGAATTTTTATTTTATGTTTTAGCACATTTGCTGTTGTTGGAATATTAAAAGCAAGAAGCAGACAACAATTGCAATAAATGTTGTCTGCTTCTGTTTTTACAGGGTTAATATAAAAACTAGTTAATAGTTAATTAGTAAAATGGTAGTTAGCATTATACTCTATGTATGAATAATCTGCCGGTGGATTTTTCAAAGTTAAATTTGTATTTACCGCCCTCGGCAACAAGTACAGAAGGTAATAT
>JAXJTR010000043.1:0-3255 GCA_036309465.1 Acutalibacteraceae bacterium | reverse complement strand
GCTGTAGCATTACGACTATAAAATCGTAGTGCTACAGCCATTATTATAACTTACTAATTATAAACTGTTATTACTCGCCCTTTTCTACATCATATTTTCCCTCAAAGTAGATTTCGTACCAAACAAGGAAAATATAAATTGTCCATACTTTTCGGCTGTTGTCCTCTTTACCGCTGAAATGCTCGTCTAAAAATTCTATTAGCATTTCTGAGTTAAAGAACTTTTTAGCTGTTTCAGAGTTAAACATATTCTTAACAACATTGTAATAACGCTCATCTCTTAACCAAACTCTTGTTGGCACAGGGAAGCCCAGCTTTTTCTTTTCTGCTGTTTCTGGTGGCAAATGACGAAGTGCCGCTTTTCTCATAGCGTATTTTGTGTTGTGCTTGTTTACTCTTAAGCGTGTTGGTATTTTAGAAGCAACCTTGAATACCTCTTTATCAAGGAAAGGTACTCTTAGCTCCAAAGAGTTAGCCATACTCATTCTGTCTGCCTTTAGAAGAATATCGCCTACCATCCACATATTAATGTCCAAATACTGCATTTTTGTTACATCGTCATAATCCTTTACTCTGTCGTAGAAAGGCTTACATAAATCCTGTGGACGAGTTGCTATTGATGGGTCTTTTAATATTTTCTTTTTCTCATCAAGGTCATACATAAACGCATTACCTATAAATCTATCCTCAGTAGGATGAGTTGCTCTTATTAAATAATCACGACCCTTAATGTCAGGTAGTTTTTTAACTAGCTTGCAAATGCCTTTTCTTAAACCGTAAGGTACTACAGTTTGATATAGCTTAAATACTCTTGGGTCGTTATAAACTGTGTAACCGCCAAATAGCTCGTCTGCACCTTCGCCTGAAAGTACAACCTTAACGTGTTCACTGGCAATTTTAGATACAAAATACAAAGCAATACAAGAAGGGTCAGCCAAAGGCTGGTCCATATGATATTGTACCTTTTTAATACTACCCCAAAATTCTTCTGATTTTATCAGTTTGTAATGGTGGTCAACACCGATTTTATTTGATAAACGCTGTGCCCAGCTTATTTCGTTATATTTTTCTCCAAAATCAAAGCCAACTGTAAAGGTTTTTTGGTCTGCAAAATATGTTGATACATAGCTTGAATCAACACCACTTGAAAGAAAACAGCCAACCTCTACATCACTTATTTTATGAACATTTACAGAGTTTTCAAACACCTGCTCAATTTCATCAATAGCTTGCTCCTCTGTAAGGTTTTCGTCAGGGTTAAATTTTGCTTCCCAATAACGAGTAGTAGTAACCTTTCCATTTTTATACCATAAATAATGACCTGGTAGTAAGCAGTAAACACCCTCAAAAAATGTTTCAGGTGGTACAGCATACTGGAAAGACAAATATCTATCTAATGTTTTATAATTGAATTTTTTCTCAAAGCCAGGGAATTCAAGAATACTCTTAATTTCAGAGCCATATACAAGGCTGTTGCCTATTTGTGCATAGTGCATTGGCTTAATACCAAAGAAATCTCTTGCTATAAATAAAGAGTTGTCTTTCATATTGTATATAGCAAAGCCAAACATACCTCTTAGCTTGTCCAAAAGCTTCTCTTGCCATTGCTCAAAACCGTGTATAAGCACCTCAGAGTCAGATTCTGTATAAAAAGTATGACCTAGCTCTATAAGCTCTTTGCGTAAATCTTGATAGTTATAAATCTCACCATTAAATGTAAGAACCATAGATTTATCTTCGTTAAAAATAGGCTGATGACCGGCATCAAGGTCTATAATACTAAGTCTTCTAAAGCCCATCGTAATTTTGTTGTCGGGCTCAAAATAAACGCCCATATCGTCAGGACCACGGTGTGTAATAACCTTGGTCATTTTTTCTATTGTTTCATCTCTGTTAACAATTTCACCTGTAAAGCCACAAATACCACACATAATTTGGTTACTCCTTTACCGTATATATTATAAAGTATTTCTATATTTTGCAGACAATAATCTATTATAAATATTATCACAAATTATATTTACTTGCAAGCAAGCCATAACAAAACCAATGGCAAATTTACTCAACTGTATGGTGTTATTTTTGGTTGTTTTTTATACAGAATATATTTATAGCAAAACCAATTAATGTTTGTTGTAAAATTAAAATCTTACATTTCACGCTGTTTATGGGCATTTCACGCTTTAAAAAACAAATTTTTTAAAAAATGTAGTATCATCTAACCATAGAGTGATGTGTGAGTTGGTGAATTAGGTTGAGAGTGTTGCTATTTGGGCCACAGTTAGAGTGTGCCGATATAATATCAAAGTTTTGTCAGTTTGGTAATTCAAAGATGTACAGTTTTATTCACACCGAGGATACAGACAATTTTTTAGAGTTGCTTGTTAACGAAAGCCCTAACTTGATAATTGTTTTAAGCAATGGTGCAAACGGAATGGAAAGGGTTATTACAGCTAGAAATATTTATCCTGATGTACCACTTTTTTGGATATCTGATGATAAAGATTTTGGAGCACAATCCTACAGATTGCAGTGTAATTATTTTATGGTTAAACCAATAACCGTAAAAAAGCTTGAAAAAGCTATAGAAACACTATAAAGACATACAATATCGTGTGGTATTACTGCTGTAAACTGATAAAAACTTTTTACAGTGTTAATATAAGGTATATATGAGAGGGTAGAGTATGCGGGGGATTTAGGGAAACAGCCTTGTGGCTGTTTCCCTAAGTGTTTTCAGGCTCTATTTTTTTACCCCCCTAACATTTATTATAAAGCCCATTTATTATAGAGCCCATTTATTATAGAGCCTGTTTTTATGGCACAGCACTAGAATACCTAATAATTAAACGGCAGATTAACCATTAGTTAAGTAGTTGTATCTAATACCACCCTGCGTACGATTTAGCAAATTGTAATTTAATACTTGAGTGTAGCACCCTGTATCTTTTGGGATATCATTATCCCAAAAAGATACAGGGTGTTTGTTTTTTTGCAAGTTATGCGAAATGTATCCATAATTATTTGCTCTAAATTTTTTATTCTTAATTTTATGTAGTGTTTTTTTGTATTCCGAATTTACTGGTTATGATGTTTGTATGGTTTCCCTTATTTTGTTCACTTTATTGTCTCTCATTTCTTTTATAACTTACTTCCAATATAAAAATCCTCTTATAGTAGTCTAGAAAACTTTTTGTTTTTCAAGCGTCTAATTTAAAGGGATTATATTATGCTTTATAGTGAGTGATCAGGTTTC
>JAXJTR010000042.1:0-4441 GCA_036309465.1 Acutalibacteraceae bacterium | reverse complement strand
GGTTTCCTGGTATTCCATTAAAAATCTTGCGAAATGATATTAACTTAACATTGTTAGATAGTCTTAATAAAAGAATTGTTTTCTTAAACGAGGTTGCAAGCAAGCTTGGTTTTGAAGTAGAAGCAATACACGGCAGAGCTGAGGAATTTGGCAGAAATGAAGATTACCGAGAAAAATTTGATATGGCTGTATCAAGAGCAGTTGCTCCCCTTAATGTACTAAGCGAATACTGTATACCTTTTGTGCGTAAGGGCGGTAAATTTATATCAATGAAAGGTCCAAATGTTCAAGAGGAAATAGATAGTAGTAAAAAGGCAATAAAAATTCTTGGTGGTAAGCTAAATAATGTTGTCCAGTTTAATGTTGATGATAATAGCCGAAGCGTTGTTATTGTTGAAAAGTTAAATAATACACCATATACTTACCCTCGCCACGGTTCTAAAATAAGTAAAAAGCCTTTGTAAAGTTTTAACTCTATTGTATTTACTTATTGTAGATATAATATGTTGAAAACTTTTCTAAAATTAATAAAGTAATCATATTAAAAGAGTACGCATTTTGGGTTTGCGTACTCTTTTGTTATATTTCGACCTATTAAATACATCTTCTACTAAACTATTTATTTCCTGACTATTCAATATGACAAAAACTCATTATTTTATGTGGTAATATTTATTTAAGATAAATTTGTTTGAATAAGAGGTGTAAAATATGTTGTTTAGTCAAAAAAATGATAATAGATTAGCAGAAATATCTGTTGCATATATAGTTCCTAATAAATCACAACCACGCAAAGTATTTAACGATGAAGAATTAAATCAGTTATCTAGGAGTATCGCAAAAAATGGTATATTGCAACCCTTAACGGTAAGGAGAATTTCTCCTGTTGAGTACGAGCTTATTGCCGGTGAACGAAGACTCCGTGGAGCTATTATGGCTGGTTTTGATAAAGTACCTTGCATAATAATGAGATGCTCAGATAATCAGTCGGCTGTATTTGCTCTTATCGAAAACCTACAACGTGCCGACCTTAATATGTTTGAAGAAGCCTTTGCTATAAAAAGATTAATTGTTGAATGTAGAATGACACAAGAGCAAATTGCAAGACAGCTTGGTAAAAATCAGTCTACTATTGCTAATAAAATAAGACTTTTAAAAATAAATGAAATTCATCAGCAAACTATATTAAATAACAATCTTACAGAACGACACGCAAGGGCTTTATTAAAACTAGACGATGATAATATGAATTTAGCCTTAGAAAAAGTTATTGCAGAAAATCTTAATGTAACTCAAACAGAATTACTTGTTAATGATATAGTAAACAATACTTTTAAAAAGAAAAAAGAAAATAAAAATCAGCGTATTGTTATTAAAGATGTAAGAATATTTTTAAATACATTTAAAAAAGCATTTGATACTATGAAGCAAAGCGGAATAAATGCAGTAAGTAAAAAAATTGAAAATGACGAGTTTATTGAATATAGCGTTAAAATTCCTAAAGCCTCTGCATACATAAGTTAATCTTTTGATAACACCTTTTTTCTCATATCCATTTCCTTATAAATTCTGTCAAACAACCACACCTTTTATATTGGTGTGGTTGTTTGCATTTCTGTTTATTATTCTCTTATAATGTTTCACGTGAAACATATAAAAATTATAAAAAATGCTTTTATTATTATAGAAAAAGTGGTATACTTTACTTGTGTTATTCAAATTTAATTAAATAATTAGTATAACCTTTGAATAAATGTATTTTATAATTGTAAAGCAATATATTTAAACAGATTTTTATATAGAGAGGAGAATTTCCGTGGCTAAGGTTATTGCAGTAGCTAACCAAAAAGGTGGCGTTGGAAAAACAACAACTGCTGTTAATTTGGCGGCTGCTTTAGGTGTTAATAACAAAAGAACTCTTCTTGTAGATATAGACCCACAGGGTAATTCCACCAGTGGTGTGGGTGTAGATAAAAGAACTCTTAATTATTCTACATACGATTTATTGGTAGACAATGTAAAGGTGCAAAATATTATAAAGCACACTAATTTTAATTGTCTGGATATTTTGCCTGCAAGCATTAATCTAGCGGCTGCCGAGCTTGAAATTGCAGAAAAGAAAAACCGTGAGGCGTTGCTTAAAAATGGTATAACTCCTGTAAGAGGTAACTATGATTACATAATTATAGACTGCCCACCATCTTTGGGTTTAATTACAACAAATGCCTTATGCTTTGCAGATACTATTTTAGTTCCTATTCAGTGCGAATATTATGCTTTAGAGGGTTTGTCACAGCTTATGAACACTGTACGCCGAGTAAAACGACAGTATAACGAAAAGCTGGAAATGGAAGGTGTTCTGCTTACAATGTATGACGGTAGATTAAACCTTACACAGCAAGTAGTGGAAGAAGTTAAAAAGTATTTTCCACGTAAGGTATTTTCAACTGCTATTCCACGAGGCGTAAGACTTTCAGAGGCACCAAGCTTTGGTATGCCTATAATGTATTTTGACAAATCAAGCAAGGGTAGCCTATCTTATATGGCACTGGCACAAGAAATAATAAGTAAAAATATTTAAAGAACTACTTTATATAATATTACTTTAAGAGAGGGGGATAAACCTTGGCAGTTAAAAAAAGAGGTGGTTTAGGCAAAGGGTTAGATGCAATATTTATAGAGAACGAGCCAGAGGAAAGTAACAGCTCTATAACTCTTAAAATATCAGAAATCGAGCCTAATAAAGCTCAACCACGTAGAGAATTTGATGAAAAAGCACTTGCCGAGCTTGCGGAATCTATTGCACAGCACGGTGTTTTACAGCCTTTACTTGTAAGACCAATTGCAGACGGTGGTTATCAAATAGTTGCTGGCGAAAGACGTTGGCGAGCAAGCCGAATGGCTGGTTTAACAGAGGTTCCTGTTGTTATAAGAGAGCTTACCGACAGCGAAACAATGGAGCTTGCACTTATAGAAAATCTACAGAGAGAAGACCTTACCCCTGTAGAAGAAGCTTTAGGATATAAACAGCTAATGGACGAATACGAAATGTCGCAAGAGCAAGTAGCAAAAACGGTGGGAAAATCTCGCCCTGCTATAGCAAACGCATTAAGACTGTTAAATCTTCCTGAGGAGATACTTTATTTAGTAAACACAAATAAAATATCAGCAGGCCACGGACGCACATTGCTTTCATTTAAAAATCCTGATGATATGTTAAAATGTGCAAAACTATGCTCAACAGAGGATATTTCTGTAAGAGAGCTTGAAAGAATGGCTAAAAAATCTAACGAAGAATTTGAAAAGCGTGGTAAAGAGGTTAAGCAAAAGGCTAAAGCCAAAAGATTGCCATATTACGACGAGGTTGAATTATCGTTAAATGAACATTTAGGCAGAAAAGTTAATGTTACAGGTGACCTACAAAATAAAGGTGTACTTGAAATTGAGTTTTACAGCAAGGAAGATTTATTTGAGCTTGCACGCATTTTAGGTAAAAACTTTATGTAAGCTTAACTATTTTAATTAATTTGGCAGTAAAATATATTTTAATTATATTTTAAAGATATACAAAATTTAAGGAGAGTAAAAACTTATGCTAGATATAAAATTTCTAAGAGAAAATCCTGACGCTGTCAGAGAAAATATTAAGAAAAAGTTCCAAGACAGCAAGCTACCTCTTGTTGATGAGGTAATAGAGCTTGATAAAAAAAGCAGAGCTGTTCAGCAAGAGGCTGACTCTTTAAGAGCAGACAGAAACAAGTTTTCTAAGCAGATTGGTGCATTAATGGCTCAGGGTAAAAGAGAAGAAGCCGAGGAGCTAAAGAAAAAGGTAACAGAGCAGGCAGATAAGCTATCTCAGCTACAAGAGGACGAGGCAAATCTACAGGAAGAAATAACAAAAAGAATGATGGTTATTCCTAACATAATCGACCCATCTGTTCCAATAGGTAAAGATGATTCTGAAAATGTAGAGATTAAAAAGTACGGTGACCCTGTTGTTCCTGATTTTGAAGTTCCTTACCATACAGATATTATGGAGAAATTTAATGGTATTGATTTAGACAGTGCAAGAAGCGTTGCTGGTAACGGTTTCTACTATCTAATGGGCGACATTGCAAGACTTCACTCTGCGGTTATTTCTTATGCAAGAGATTTTATGATAGACAGAGGTTTTACTTATTGCATACCTCCTTATATGATAAGAAGTAATGTTGTAACAGGTGTTATGAGCTTTGCAGAAATGGACGCTATGATGTACAAAATTGAGGGTGAAGATTTATACCTAATAGGTACCAGCGAACATTCTATGATTGGTAAGTTTATCGACACAATGAACAAAGAAGAGGATTTACCATATACATATACAAGCTATTCACCTTGTTTCCGTAAAGAAAAGGGTGCTCACGGTATAGAAGAGCGTGGCGTATACAGAATACACCAG
>JAXJTR010000041.1:0-7831 GCA_036309465.1 Acutalibacteraceae bacterium | reverse complement strand
TGCCTTTGGCTGTGACCATACACCATTTTCACAGGTGCTAATCATTATTGTATTTTCTGCATCTGTTAGGAATAGGTTGCTATTTGCATTGTTTACCCATACTGCTGTTGGAACACCATTTACAGTTTTAACAATAGGGTTACAATCGTATGTGCTGTTATTAGTTAGCTGGGTAAAGTTTGTAAATTTATTTGCACTTGAGTCAAACACAGCTGTATAAATTTCATCACATTCATTCATATCATCTAATGTAACATTTTCGTCATACACTTTGTTAGCCTGTGCATATACAAGATAGATTTTCTCACCATCTGTACATAGTGAGTAAGAGGTATCAAGCTGATTGTTATTATCTATCTTTGTTGGTACACCCCATTTACCTGTTTCTTTGTTATAAACAGAGCAATACAATGTTATTGCGTTAACCATACTTGGACTTGTCTTATCAACACCTGCGTATACCATTATTGTGTCATCGCCACAAGTAATAATCTGCGGTGCTAAATAAGCATTAGTATTTTCTATTAGAGTTGTTGTACCACTGTTTGCAAGTATTGGGTTATCCCAAATCGCATTATAATCCAATAGCTTTTCATTTATAGAATACACGTTTGTATCATAAATACTTGCTACGGCTTGGGAAAGTTCTTTAGTCTTTTTTTGGTCATCCCATGGATAAATTCGAGCCTCTCCCGTTGGTGCCCATAATTTCCAATAATGTCTCCATATACCTCTAATCTTTAGATATAATCCAATTTCTCCAGAGAAAGTTATATATCGTACAATATCTTCTTCTTTAAGATCAAGGTAGAAATGAGGATATAATTTGCCATATAAACCAGCACTACAGTATGCAAATCCTACTCCTGCAGTTAATGCTATTTCACCATCAATTTTAAGATCTGCTACCGTAGACTCAAAACTATTTTTACTAATATTATATTCAAGTCCTATTTCGGAATTAGTATCAGCTTTAAACTGAACACCTACTGTAACTGGCACACCATAAGGATAAAAGGTTTTAGTGAATTCAGGTGTTCGTAAAACTAGTTGAAAATGAAGATTTCCGTTTGTACGATAGTTATCTTTGTCATCCATTTTAATTTCTACTTTTCCTTCAATAGTAAATGATGATACCCATTCAGTGTCCTTTGCCTCTTCTTCATCGTTTCCGTAAGATTTTGTAAATTCACAAAGAATCACATCATTATTGAAATCGTAAGATAGTTTTACTTCCGTACTATCGTCTTTTTTAATAGAAATTTCAACGTTAGCAAACCAATCCACCTCACCATCTGTAATATCAGAAGAAAGGGTTATGTTAACATCTTTAAAATCAGGAAAGTTAGCGGTTAATGACATACTCTCTTTTACTTCAGTTTTTACTTTTTCTTTTTTTGTTACTTCTTCACCAGCTTCATTTATTGCATCAACTTCTACTTCAATAGGTTCTCCCTCTTTTAGTTTGTCAATAGGAACAGGAACATCATATTCACCCAGTGTATTTGAACCATCACCTGAGTCGCCTCCTTGGTTACCGCCTGAGTCGCCTCCTTGGTTACCGCCTGAGTCGCCTCCTTGGTTACCGCCTGAGTCGCCTCCTTGGTTACCGCCTGAGTTGCCTCCTTGGTTACCGCCTGAGTTGCCTCCTTGGTTACCTCCATAACTACCTACTGGTTCACCGTTTTGAATTATTCTTACATCTTTAACATTACCATAAGCCTTTACAGTAACCATAACTTCTCCATCGTCATCATCTTTATATATACGCTTCTTTGTATTAAGAACATTTGTATTATCAAAGTATATACCTTGTATTGAGAATGTTCCTTTTTTAGAAAGGATAACGGTGTCGCTTTTACTTAAAGCAAATGCACAATAATCGTTTTGGATATAATCGTAATAGCCCGCTTTGGATACTTTTAAAGTTCCGCCAGGAATAGTTCTGTCCTTAATAGTTACTCTACCACGATTGTCGGTTGTGAGCTTTAATTTTCCAATTTGAACATTAGCACCAGGCACTGGCGAGCCTTTGCCGTCTTTAACCGTTAGATAAAAACTACTTTCTGCTTCTTCTGGAAACATCTGCATATAGAAATCCACAAAGTCCGTTGCATTATATTCATTTACACTTACCCATGCTCCAGAACTGGTAAGATCTTTAACTAAAGTTTCTATATAGAATAAATCTTCATTACGGTCATCATAATAATGGTACACAAATTTTTCCCTAGGCTTTAACACAGTACGCTGGGTTGGCATTACATATTTTTCGCCCTTTGCATCTACATATTCCATTCCAAATGGTTCAATCAGATTATCCCAACGATAATCGTAAATTTCGTTTACGCCTCTATTTTCTACAACAATATTATAGAATATAGCACCGGCGTATGTAGATTTTGAGGTTTCTACTGTAACCTTTAAAGATGATGCATCTTCAACCTTAATTGGTTCTTTTGTAGCAAAGGTAGCTCTTACAGGTTCATTAAATTGAGAAAGAGTACCTAAGAAATCAGCAGAAATATTATATGTTCCTGCCTTGTCACCTCTTAAAATCCATTTAATAGATTTCTGTGATTGACCCTTAATTTCCGGAATAGTAACTTTTGCAGATGGCTCTGAACATTCTGTTTCCATAACTGTTAAGCCGTCTGGTACATTAAGTGTTACTGTATTATCAAGCAAGCTAAATTCCTCTGATGCGTGGTTTACAATATGTAATGACACATCGAAGAAATCCTTTACAGAAGAAGCCCCCACAGGAACATCAATAAATACGATAGCTGGCTTTGGATTTTTTCTTTGAGTATTATTACCATTATCCTTAGGAGGATCATCTTCCATAGCATCTGCTCCTCCCCGACAATTCGCAAGTCCTGCTGGTACAAGCAATCTTTTTTCGCCATATTTATCCACTATTTCAATAGGTTCTGGAATAATCATTCCATTACCGTTAACATATACAGCTGTAAAGACTGGTTGATCCTCATACCTTAAAGTAACATCAAATCTTAAAACGTTTCTGTTTTCTGCAGCATTTATGTCTATGCCGGCAGCAACAATTTCCTCAAAGGTCATTTTATGAATTTCGTATGTACCTGTTACTATTGGCTCCTTTACAAGTACAAGTTCTGTGTATATTTTCTCACTGGAAATAGTCATCTTCTCTGATACCGGAAGATAATTTTCTTTGTAAGAAGCAAAGGTATGTGTTCCAATAGGAACTTGGAATGTAACCAAACCATTTTCATTTGTGTATGCCTTTTGCTCTCCTGTTTCGCCTAAATCTACATATACAGGGGCATTATCTATAGGACTAGCGTTATTATCTAGTACCCTTATTGTTACATCACTAAATAACTCTACGGAACTAACAACAACTTCTTTTTCTACTGTTGAAGTTTTGCCTTCGTCATCTGTTACTGTTAATGTTAGCTTATATGTACCTATTTTGGTATAAGCATAGGTTGCCTGTGGTGTTTTTGATTTTATAACATCTCCGTTACCAAAATCGAATTTATATTCAACAATCTTTCCGTTATCAGTTGAACCAGAGGCATCGTAAACATACTCTCTTTCTGTTATAACAGTATGTTTACAGCTTAGGCTTGCAACAGGACTTGTGTCTACCTCTAAAGTAAATACCTCAGATTCAACACTACTGCTGTTACCTACCATATCATAGGCCTCTACCTTATACTGAATTGCTGTATCTGTGTTGGCTATATCATCATCTGTGTAACGGTACTCTGTTTGACCATCGGTTGTAACTACTGTATCGTATATAGTGTATTTGCCTTCGTTGTTAAATTGTCTATAAATATAGTAGTATTTTGTGTCGCCATTTCCGTCTGACTTCCAATTTAGGGTAAAGTTTTTATTTTCACCCTGTGTTACCGTTAGATCGTTAACAGTAGGTGCTGTTTTGTCAACAGTGTATGAAGCTGTTACCATTTTCGCAAGATTGCCTGCTTGGTCTGAAGCTGTTGCCTTAATTGTAACAGTTGCTCCGTTGGCAATGTCGTCTAATGGTAAATCTACAGTTGTTTGACAATTTGCTAATGGATTTGCTTTGATTTCCTTTAAAGTTTTATATGAGTTGAATAAACCTTCAACCCTATATTCAACTTTCATATTGTAAACCTTAGCATTGTCAGTAGCTAATACTGTAATGTTTTTGTTCTGAACACCAATTACAGAACCGTCTTTTGGATAAATATCATAAATAACCGGAGCTTCTTCGTCTTCTTTAACCTTACATACAATAGTTTCTGATAATTCGCTTTCGTTTCCGGCTTTATCCACGGTGCTTATTTTATAATAATAATATTTACCCATCACTACATCTGTATCGTATGCAGTGATAGTTTGTAGTCCACTTTTAAGAAGTGGGAATTCACCATCTTTTACTTCGCTACGGTATAAATTGTATGAATGGAAGCTATCATCATTTGTTATTGGGCTCCATTGTAGAGAAACATAATTTTCATCTGATGAAGCAGTAAATTCACTTGGTAGCTTTGCAGGGGTTCTGTCTATTTCATATTCATAGCAAGTTATATCGTCAGCTTCTGTTTCGTTACCATAGGTATCCTTAACTATTGCACGAACATACAATGAACCCTCTTCAAACTTTGTTGTGTAAAGGTTATAGTTAAAGGTATGTGTCTTTTCAGGAACTTCCAACTCTATAGTTGTAACCTCTTCCCATTTTGACTTATTTCTAGAGGTTTCTATTTTCAAGCTCTTAACCTGATAGTCGTCCTCTGCGGTAATCTGTAAAGGTATAGTACCATTATAATAATCGCTATTCGGACCAAATCTTGTAACAACAGGTGACTGTTCGTCTGCTGTTGTTTTTACTTTTAGCAGGTCAGACTCTACACCACGGTTATCAAACTTATCGTAACCAACTACTCTGAATGTGTATTCTGTTTCAGGAGTTAGACCGCTTATGTTTGCACCTAATTTACTATATGATTTTTGAATTTCTTTATATGTGCCGTCCTCTTGTAAGCATTCAACTTTATAATACATTATATCATTGTCGCTTACATCGCTCCACTCTAGTGTTAGGTTTGCACCGTACTTTTTAATGCACTTAAAACCTGTAACCTTTTCAGGACCTTGGTTATCGCACATATACTGGTATGCAGGAGAGTAAGTAAAGTTACCAACTGCATCATAAATTTTAGCCTTAATATATACAACACCGTTTTTAATTACTGTGGTATCTACTTCCTTGCTCATTGTGCTACCGTTATATCCGCCTAACAATGTCCAAGTTGATATATCACTGTCGTATGTATATGAATAATAAAGCTCTGTTTTTGTTACACCTACGTTATCACTGGAATTTACAGTAAATCTCATATTACCGTAAATATATGATGAATTTGCAGGTGTCATTTTAATAAATGATGGTGCTATTGCATCATCTATCAAGCCGGCTGTAACAATATCGTATGTAAGGCTTTCTTGACTATATTCGTCAACGCCTACTACAAAATATGAATATGTAACGCCTTTTTCAACATTTTTATCTACATAGCTAACTGTATCTCTGTTGTGAATTTCAGTAATAAGCTCAAATTTACTACTGTCACTTGTTTTACGATATACACGGTAAATATTTGTTGAAATTTCTTTTGACATCTGCCAAGCAAGTTTAATATTATGTTCAGCAGGAATTACCATAAGCTCATCTATTTTTTGTGGATGAGTTCTGTCTACTGTTACTTTGTCATAGTAGGTACTTGTACCACCATCTCTATCTGTAAATAAGAACTTTAGATAATAGTTAGCTGTAGGTACATCTGTTAAATCCCAATATCCAACATAAGTGTCTGAACTACTATTTAAAGTTGTGTCACAAGCATAGTACCAATCGGTTATTCCTAGCCATGAGTTTTCTTCAAGCTCTTCACCTTCTACAGAAGCATCGTAAGCGTACATAAATACACCCTTACCACCGTTGTTAGAAAGAGCATCGCTCATTTTTGCTGATAGCTTAACTCTTATTAAGCCACCAATATTGTTTGAGTTTGGTACTGTTATACTTTCTACACTTGAGCAAGCCGGAGTAACTTTAATTTCTACCTTTTCTGACTCAATATTTTCATTATTTACAGCAGTTACTGCAAATGTGTATTCTTCATTTGCTTTTAGACCTGTTGCTGTATATGATGTTTTGTTAGTTTCGATAAGTTTTTCGTCGTTTTTGTAAACTATATAATAGTCAATATTATCATGTCCGTAAGGCTTATTCCAGTTAAGTGTAGCAGAAGCACTTGAAAGCTGTGCTACAGATAAATCACGAACATAAAAATTTTCCTCAAGGTACTTAATATTAGTATAGCCAAGTTCTACTAGCTTTTTGTAAGTATTTGAATTTTCGCAACAGTAAATAGTGCAGGTTTCATTATTTTGGAAGCTACTATTTGAAACTGATGTTAGCTCTTTACCTAATATTTGTATTGTTGTTAATGCATTGCAACCATAAAAAGCATATGTGCCTACATAGGTAATATCATCACCTATTTTTACTTCCTTTAATTTGTCACAATACTTAAAAACATCGCTACCTATTGTCTTTACACCGTTACCAATAGTTACACTTTCCAAATTATTACAGCTATAAAAAGCAGAATAATCAATAGTAGCATTATTACCGCCCTTTATGTTCACTGTTTTCAAACTGTCACAGTTTTGAAAAGCATACCCATCTATAAGAGTTAAATTACTTCCTATTTCTAATGCTGTAAGATTACCACAGTTATAAAAAGCCCAACTACCTATAGTCTGTAGACTATCTGGCAAATTTAGGGTTGTTAATGCATAATTAGATTCAAATGCATAACTACCTATAGTTGTTAGCCCTGTACATTTTGAAAGGTCTACCTTTGTTAGTGCTTTATTATTATAAAAAGCATATCCGCCTATAGATGTAACATTTTTACCAAAGGTTACCTGTGTTATTTTTGCACATTGGCTAAAGGCACTTTCGCCTATTGTTTTAACACTGTCACTTATTACTACTTTTTCTAACGCTGTACAATTAACAAAGGCACTGCTACCTATTGTTGTAACATTGTCACCAATTACTACCTTGGTTAATGCTGTACAACCTGAAAAAGCATTCTTGCTTATTTCAGTAATACCTTTGCCTATTACTATCTCTGTTAGGTTTTTACAATCACTAAAGGTTGAGTCACCTAATGATGTAATACTGTCTGGTATTGTGTAAGCACCACTACGAGCTTTTGGGTACAGCAAAATTGCTGTTTTATCCTTATTTAGCAATGTACCGTCAACACTTGAATATGTTGTATTATCTGCTGATACTGTAATACTTTCCAATGCTGTATCACCAGCAAAGGCATTTGCGTGTATAGATGTACAACCACTGCCTATTGTTACATTTTTTAATGACTCATTATTAGCAAAAGCATTATTATTAATAGTTTTTACACTATTTGGTATTGTTACTTCCTCTAGGGCATTACAATCTTGGAAAGCACCCTCTCTAATAGTTTCAACACTGCTTCCTAATGATAAATCAGTCAAACTATGACATCCATAAAAAGCACAGTATCCAATAGAAGTTACTGTATTGCCTATTTTTACTTCCTTTAATTTGCCACAATACTCAAAAGCGTAGCTACCTATTGTCTTTACACCGTTATCAATAGTTACACTTTCCAAGTTATCACAGCTATAAAAAGCATAATAATCAATAGTAGCATTATTACCGCCCTTTATGTTCACTGTTTTCAAACTGTCACAGTTTTGAAAAGCATACCCATCTATAAGAGTTAGATTGCTTCCT
>JAXJTR010000040.1:0-2897 GCA_036309465.1 Acutalibacteraceae bacterium | reverse complement strand
TCTGAGCAAGTAACCTTGTCAGCTAGCTCGTAACGACCCTGAGCAGAATCGTACTTTAGAAGATGAGCAAGCATTTTTGGATCTGTTAGGTCGTTAATAGCTACAACCTCGTAACCCTCAGCTGTGAACATCTGTCTGAAAGCAAGACGACCAATACGGCCAAAACCGTTAATACCAACTTTAATTGCCATGATAATTACCTCCTGGAATTTAACTTACTGTAATTTAAAATATTAATCAGCATTTTATATTTTATAGTATTTTTGCAATAAATACAAGCCTTTGATAAAAATTTAACAGAAATTTCTAATAATTTTTTTACCACTGATTTATAACATTTAACCAAACAACCTATTCTTCTACAAAACATATACAGTATTAACAAAAATTAATAAATTATTCTGATATATTGTTGCAAATAACTGTATTTTTTACTCTTATTAGGTTGACAATTATATGTAAAAATGTTATTCTTAATTTGGTTTATTACCACAGATATTTTATCTGTTTTATTTAATTGGACTCTTATGGGGCCGTTATTATATATTTTTTGATTTTATTTTGAATATTTTTAATAGATTATTTTCTTAATTGTCAAATACTAAGCTATATTTTAATTTTCTAATGAATACTTCGGTGGTTTTCTCGCTGAAATAATACATACTATATTATAGTAACAATATGTATTATATTCAAATATTTAGAAAATTAAACAGCGTTTGGTAATAAATAAAGAGTGATTTAAAAATATTTATATTTTCTACAGTGCTTATCGCACATATATTTTGCACAGATCCCTTCCCTTAATTTATCAATTTTTTGTTTGTTATCATCTGTGCTGTTAATATAACACCACACAAATACCATTAGATAACTATACACTAACTAGGCAGATAGCTTTTGTGTGGGTATTTTCTTAAAATTGAATACAATATCTCTGATAACGGGCACCACGAGTTAATTTTACTCAGCTTAATAAACTACAAATCTAATAAGGAGGTGCCAAAACAATGGATCCTATTTTAGCTATTGTACTTATAATAGCTGTAGCTATTATTGCTGCTGTAATTGCATTTTTTGCAGGTTCTAACCACCGTAAAAAAATAGCAGAGGGCGAGATTGGCTCAGCAGAGGCAGAGGCTCAGCGTATAGTAAATACTGCTTATAAAGATGCAGAAGCTAAGAAAAAGGAAGCTATCTTAGAGGCTAAAGATGAACTTCACCGTCTAAAAGAGGCGTCTGAAAAAGAGGTTGCCGAGCTTAGAAAAGAAGTTCAGCGTCGTGAAAGAAGAATCCAATCTAAAGAAGAGACTCTTGACCGCAAGATTGAAAATCTTGAGAAAAAAGAAGAAAAACTGGCTCGCAAGCAAAAGGCTGTTGAAAACGAGTTAGTAGAAGCAGAACGTGTTAAGCAAAGCCACATGGAGGTTCTTGAGAATTTATCAGGACTTACAAAAGAGCAAGCTACTGCTCATCTACTTGAAAAGCTGGACGAACAGCTTACACACGAAAAAGCTGCAAAGATTATGGACTACGAACAGCAACTTAAAGACGAATGTGACAAAAAAGCAAGAAATATTATATCTCTTGCAATTCAGCGTTGTGCGGCAGACCATGTTGCAGAAGCAACTGTTTCTGTTGTACCATTACCAAGCGACGATATGAAAGGTCGTATAATTGGTAGAGAGGGTAGAAATATCCGTTCAATTGAGACAATAACAGGTGTAGACCTGATTATAGATGACACACCTGAAGCAATTACAATATCTTGTTTTGAACCTGTTCGCCGTGAAATTGCCAGACTTGCACTTGAAAAGCTGGTATCTGACGGAAGAATACACCCAGCAAAAATTGAAGAAACAGTTGAAAAAGCAAGACGTGAGGTTGAGGCTACTATTAAGCACGAGGGTGAGCGTGTAGCTATAGAAACCGGCGTTAACGGTATACATCCTGAGATAATCAAGCTACTTGGTCGTTTGCGTTATAGAACCAGCTATGGTCAAAATGTTCTACAACATTCAATTGAGGTTTGCTATTTATCAGGAATGATTGCAGAAGAATTAGGACTAAACCCAACTATTGCTAAGCGTGCAGGTTTATTGCACGACATTGGTAAGGCTTTAGACCACGAAATGGAAGGCTCGCACATTGAGCTTGGTGTTGATGTGGCTAAGAAGTATAAGGAAAGCGAAGCTGTTGTTCATGCTATTGCTGCCCACCATGGCGACATAGAGGCAAAAACAGTTGTTGCTTGTATTGTACAGGCTGCTGATGCTATATCTGCTGCAAGACCTGGTGCAAGAAGAGAAAACCTTGAAAACTACATAAAGCGTCTACAAAAGCTTGAAGAGGTTGCATCTTCATTTGAAGGTGTTGAAGGCTCTTATGCAATTCAGGCTGGTAGAGAAGTAAGAATTATGGTTAAGCCAGATGTTATCGACGATGACAAAATGGTACTTCTCGCTAGAGCTATTTGCGACAAAATTGAAGCAGAGCTTGAATACCCTGGTCAGATTAAAGTAAATATGATTAGAGAAAGTCGTGCTGTTGAGTACGCAAAATAATTGATTGAATAAAAACAGACTATACACTATGTATGGTCTGTTTTTTGTTTATGTAGATTTAGTTTTTATAAAGCTTAGCGGATATACTCTAATTAAAAACATTTCTATTTTTTAGTATTAGGTATTAAAATAGAATACCTATTTCCTTTTTTGAACAAAAAAACAAAGCTCCTTTCGGAACTTTGTCTAAAACATAAGGCAGGGTTGCACCTACCTAATATAATGTTATGATAAATTCGCTGTCACTATTACGAAGTGCAATAACAGCACCACGCACTTGATATGCCCTTAGCTTACCAAAAGGACTTTTTAATACAGCTTTTACCCTTGTAC
>JAXJTR010000039.1:0-28901 GCA_036309465.1 Acutalibacteraceae bacterium | reverse complement strand
TGTGTTCACATTCTTTTTCTACTTCTATCATTTTTTCTTGTAATTTTTCAAAGCTGTTCATTTTCATCACCCATATTTATTATCGCATATTTGGGTTTCGTTTTTGGTTACAAAATTATTTCAAAATTAGATTGACGTGAGGGAATTAACTTCTGCGTTGTAAATAGATGTGACCCATTTTTATAAAAAAATAAAGTCAAAGTATAGTACAATGATTTTTGGAAGCTTTTGGAGTGGAGCGTAGCGAAATGGAAAAAGCTTCCAAAAATGGGCGATCACACCGACAGTTTCTCTTTGAGGAGCTGAACAGGGCTTTTTCTTCCTAATGTTCGCATTGTTTTATTGTTGCTCCAGATAAGGTGTTTTGCTAGTTTTTCATTTAATTCTTCAACGCTTTTGAATGTTTCCCAATCATAGAAATATCTTTGGTCGTTTCTATGGCTTCTCTCAACCTTGCCGTTGTGCCAAGGTGTTCTAGGTGGAATTAGTTTGTGTTTTATTCCAAGCTTCATCAGTGCTTTATCAAACGGACATACTTTATCATCACTGATAAATTTATAGGTGAATTCCGTTCCATTATCTGTTTGTATTGTCTTGATTTTAAAGGGAAATGCTTTTATCACCATTGCAAGAAATCTTACCGAATTTTCGGGTGTATGCTCTTCAAATCCGTAAACAAACCTCATTCGGGTACACTCATCTATTGCTGTCCACTGATAAAGGTGCTTTTCATCCCTTAGAGCCTTACCTCTTAAGCAGTTGTACGGAACTTCTTTTACATCTATTTGTACCTTTTCGCCCGGTTCAAGTAATTCAGGATATCGTCTGTGCACACGGCTTTTCTTTTTAGGCTGTTTTTGCTCTTTTAATCCTAACCTTTTAGCTGCATATATCATTCCTGATAAGCTTCTTGTGTAGCCCTTGCGAAGCAAATCGTCATATACGCCACCCCATCCGTAACGAGCATAATACTTTTTGAATGAATTTTTGATTTGTTTTTCTTCCTTAGGTGTATGCCTTTTTGGATGACTGTGTGGTCGATGTGACTTTTCCAACATTGATTGCCATGTTCCGTCATATTTCTTGCACCAGCGTTTTACACTTGATAAACTAACTCCATATATTCGGCTTGCTTGGCTCTTGCCGTTTCTTTTTGCGTATTTAACTATTGCTTGCTTTTTCTTTGCTTCTTGTGTTAGAATATTCATGAGAAGTACTTCTTTCTTGGTAAATTTGTTGTAGCAAACTCATTATACCATATTTTGAAGTTACTTCTCTTTTTTATTGGGTCACATCATTTTAGCACATACATAATAGGGAATTAACTATCCTACACTACTCCAAAATTACTTTTTATACAAATGTTGAATAACCTGTAAGTAAATGATATAATACAAAGATAGATTATAGGAGGTGACCACCTTTGTTAAAGGATAACGAAGAACTACAGCCACTGGGCAATGGTATAAATGTTATTGTTAGTAATGAGCATCACTTTTTTACAGATACAATATTACTTGCACACTTTTCAAAGCCCAAAAGCTACGAAACCGCAGTAGATTTAGGTACAGGCTGTGGTACAATTCCGCTGTTATGGAATAGAGAAAAGCCTCCTAAACATACTTACGCTGTAGAAATACAGGAAAACGGTGCAGATATGGCAACAAGGTCTGTAGCTATGAATAATTTGCAGGATAAAATAACTATTCTTAATAAAGATTTGCGACAGCTTAAAGGTAGCCTTACTTTTGGTAGCTTTGATGTTGTTGTTTGCAATCCACCATACAAACCTTTAGGCACGGGTATAGTAAGCAGTGGAGAGTCACATTCTATTATTCGTCACGAAAGCAGTTGCACTGTTGAAGATGTTGTTAAAACTGCTTCTGCACTACTTAGGTTTGGCGGTAGATTTTGCTTATGCCTACGCCCTGAAAGGCTAACAGATGTTATTACTGCTATGCGTGAAAATCTGCTTGAGCCTAAGCGTTTGCGTATGGTACAGCAACACACAAACAAGGCTCCAAAGCTATTTTTAATAGAAGGCAAACGAGGTGGCAAGGCTGGCGGATTGGTTGTTGAGCCTGCTTTACTTATAGAAAAAGAAAACGGAGAGTTTTCTGACGAGATGATGAGCATATATGGCTCTTTTAAGGAGTTGACATAATGGCTGGAATTTTATATGTTGTAGGCACACCTATAGGAAATCTTGGAGATATATCACCAAGAGCACTGGAAACGCTGGAAAAGGTAGATTTTATTGCAGCTGAGGATACCAGAGTTACCCTAAAATTGTTAAATCATTTTGATATAAAAAAGCCTATGGTAAGCTATTTTGAACATAATAAACACGAGCGTGGAGAGATGATATGCCAACGTATATTAAATGGCGAAAGCTGTGCAATAGTAACAGATGCCGGTATGCCTTGTATATCTGACCCTGGCGAGCTTTTAATAAAACAATGTATTGAATACGGAATAGAAACACAGGTTATACCAGGGCCAAGTGCTGTTATTTCAGCCTTGGCAGTTTCAGGACTTCCAACAGGTAGATTTACCTTTGAGGGCTTTTTAAGTGTAAATAAAAAAAGCAGACGAGAGCATTTAGAAGAGGTTAAAAATGAAAAGCGTACAATGATTTTCTACGAAGCACCTCACAAGCTTAATGCAACACTAAAGGATATGTTAACAGCCTTTGGTGACAGAAAAATTTCTATTGTTCGTGAAATTACAAAAATACACGAGCAGGTTATACCAACAACTCTTGAAAAGGCAGTTGCAGACTATGCAGATGCACCTTTAAAAGGTGAAATTGTACTGGTAATAGAGGGTGCAAAAGAGGAAACAACAACTGTAGAATACACCACAGAAGACGCTGTTAATATGGCTTTAAACCTTGCAGAAGATGAAAATATATCTTTAAGCGAGGCTTCTAAACGAGTTGCAAAGCTAACAGGTATTAAAAAAGGTATTATTTATAAAATGGTAACTGAAAGAGATGAGTAAAATTATGAACTACAATGAAGCCTTATCAAAAATAAGCTCACTATTATTCCTTGGCTCACGTCCGGGATTAGACAGGGTTTTAAAATTACTAGAGCTTATGGGCAATCCACAGGATAAACTAAAATATGTGCACATAGCAGGCACAAATGGTAAGGGCTCTACAAGCAAGATGATTTCTGCTGTGCTTACAGCAGGAGGATATAAAACAGGTTTGTTTATATCGCCTTATATTATCGACTTTAGAGAGCGTATGCAGATAAATGGTAAAATGATAAGCAAAGACCAGCTGTCACGCTGTGTAGAAGAAACATTCCCTATTGTTGAACAGCTAAAAAAAGACGGAATTATTATAACTGAGTTTGAATATATTACAGCTATTGCTTTTAAATGGTATGCTGAAAGCAACTGCGATATTGTTGTTCTTGAAACAGGTATGGGAGGACTTCTTGACTGCACTAATGTGGTTAAAGATACCCTTGTTTCTGTTATTACATCTATAAGCTACGACCACACTGCTGTACTTGGTGAAACCTTAGGGGAAATATCTGCCCAAAAAGCTGGTATTATAAAAGAAAACAGCAACGCTGTATATTACAGACAAAATGATGTTTCAGACCAAGTTGTAACAGATACTGCTAAAAAATTAAATAGTAACCTATATTATGCAGACCAGCTTTCTTTAGAGGTTATTGAACGCTGTATAGAATACACCAAGCTACGCTATAAAGATATAGAGCTTAATTTACATCTTATAGGCGAGCACCAGCATAAAAACGCAAAGCTTGCACTTACTGCTTTAAATATTCTTAAAGAAAGCTGTGGGCTAAGCATTACTAATCAGCACATTGCAGAGGGCTTTAGTAAGGCTGAAATGCCTGCAAGACTTGAACTATTATGTAAAGAACCTGTTGTATTAGTAGATGGTGCTCATAATCCTAATGGTATGGAGGCTTTAAGCACAGCTATTCGTCAATATCTTCCTAACAAAAAGGTTGTTTGTATAATGGGTATGCTAAAGGATAAAGACAGCACATCATCACTTGAATATCTTGACGGATTAATTGAAGCTGTAATCACCCTTGAGCCTGACAATCCACGAAAACAAACCAGCGAAGAGCTTGCTGAAAAGGCTATAAAATTTTTCAACAAGGTATATCCTATGGAAAGCTTTACAGGTGCTATTGAAAAGGCATTAGAAATTGCAGGTGATAACGGTGCTATTTTGGTGTGTGGTTCGTTATATCTTGCATCTCAGCTTAGACCATTGCTGGTGCGTTGTTTAAATAATAAAGGAAAAAATGTATTAATCGACATTGAAAATTGATAATTTTTGCAAATTCTCTGGTGTAGTATTTACTTACAGAGAATTTGCAATTTTTTTATACCTATAAATAAGCTTTTATAACACCAACAAAAAGGAATGATAATAATGTATTTACAAACAGTAATGGCAGAGGGCGATTTAACTGCTATGCTTATGGGCGACATAGACCACCATTCTGCAAGAGAAATGAGAAAAGAAATAGATGCACTAGTAGAAAAGCACCACCCACAACTGCTAAGGCTGGATTTTTCTGCTGTGCAGTTTATGGATAGCTCGGGTATAGGGCTAATAATGGGAAGATACCGACTAATGAGCTTAGTTGGTGGTAGGGTGCTGGTGTGTAATATCCCCCCTCACCTTAAACGACTTATAGATTTATCAGGCGTTGGCACACTAGGAGTATTGGAGTACAAAGGAAAGGAAAAAGTAAGATGAACATTATAAACGAAATGAAAGTTACATTCGACAGTAAAAGCTCCAACGAAGCCTTTGCACGAAGCACCGTTGCAAGCTTTGTTATTCAGCTTGACCCAACTATTGCAGAGCTGTCGGATATAAAAACTGCTGTATCCGAGGCTGTAACCAATGCAATTGTTCACGGATACAGCAACACAATAGGAACAGTTACCATAAAGGTACAAATAACAGACAACAACAATGTAATTATTCAGGTAAAAGACAAGGGCATTGGTATAGAAAACATACCACAGGCTATGGAGCCAATGTTTACCACAGGCGGTGCAGAGCGTGCAGGGTTGGGGTTTGCAGTTATGCAAAGCTTTATGGACAAGGTTAAGGTTACGTCAAAGCCAAATAAGGGCACAACAGTAACAATGGAAAAATACATAATGCAACGACTATCTAATCACAATTAACTATGAGTAGAGATAAATTTATAGAAAGCAATCTTGGGCTTGTTCACGCCTGTGCAGGTCGTTTTAAAGGTAAGGGTATAGAGTATGACGATTTATATAGTGCAGGCTGTGTTGGTCTTGTAAAAGCAGTAGACAATTTTGATACTAGCCGAGGTTTATGCTTTTCCACCTATGCAGTGCCTGTAATACTGGGAGAAATTCGTAGATTATTCCGTGACGGTGGCACTGTTAAGGTAAGCCGAAGCTTAAAAGAGTTAGGTCTTAAAATAGCCAGAGAAATCCGTAGCTTTCAAGAAAAAAACGGTTACGAGCCTACTGTAAATCAAATAGCAGAAATTATGCAATTAGAACCCCAACAGGTTGCCGAAGCCATTAACGCAAGTATACAGCCACTCTCTCTTACTGTAGATAGCGACGACGGTGAACACCAGTTAGAAATCCCCATTGCCCCACCTGAAGAAAAGCTAACAGAGCTTATGGCTTTGCGACAAATAATAAATGACTTAGACGAAACCGACAAACAAATAATTACCCTTAGATTTTTCAAAGAAAAAACTCAAAGCGAAACAGGCAAAATACTCAATATGAGCCAAGTACAAATCTCTCGAAAGGAAAAAAAGATTTTAGAAAGAATGAGGGATAAATTGTTGTAGAACGTAAAGGAATTTTAAATTATTTTGTATATGTGGATATTCTTTATTATACTTTCCACATTTGAATTTTATGTAAAAAAACTCGAAATCCTACAACAGCAGAATTTCGAGTTTTCTATTATTTATTATATTTTGTAAAAGCTTTTTTGAATTTCAAAGAATTTTCTTTTATCCAGTTAATTTCGTCATTAAGAAGGGAGTTATCACTTAAATCAAATTGCTTTGTCAAAAGTATTCTACTTGCTTTCTTTTCAGGTAACTCACGCCAGTCTAATTTCTGACCTACAATTTGCTCAATTTCATTTTTATAAGACTTAAACTTTTTAAATAATTCTTTATCGTTAGAAATGTAAAACTCTATAACAATTTCATTACGTTGAACTAAATATAGAATGTCAATATGACTTCCTGGTATTCCGATACCCATATCATACCAATGGTCAGTTGAGGGCTTGCGTGGTCTAAATTCCTTTCTATATTCCAAATCAGTAAATGCAATATCATTGAATTTTGACCAAAATTCAAATCTGGCTTGTCTAGTTGCACTATTAGAATCAATTGATATTTTCTTAATTTCTTTTGTCCAGTTATTAGGTTCTTCTACCACATTAAATTTAGGAGCTAAAAGCGAATCATTTATTTGCCATAATTCAATTTCAATAAGAAAAAAATTAATATCATCATCAGAATGATTGTTAAGCCACTCTATCGCTGCTCTATGTGCGTCACAAGCGTTTTTTACAATCCAAATAATAGTGGTTGCACTTTTGCCTGCAGCATAAGTAATAATTTGACCTAAATGTGTATGGTTTGAAGTTTCTAATTGATTTTCAATAATCACTTTACGTCCTGTATTGGTATCTATTCCTACAATATCAGCACTAAAATTGTCAACTTTAGACTCAGTTTCCTCAACTTCAATATCTAAACCAATAGTTTCACTTAACAATTTCATATTTTCTGCCTTAGCCAACCACGGAGTAAACTCTAATGCTTCGTGACTCCATACTTGTCTTAAATCATCTATTTTTTTCATTCTGCCTAATTGCATCACAATACATCACTCCGTTTAAATAAATTTATATTATTATTCTATCAAACCACTATAGGATTGTAAAGTAAAATTTTTATTGTATATACTATAGGTTACTTAAAAATATAATAGATACTTTTTAAGCAAATAGTTTTAAAGGCTTATCAATTCTAAGAAAATATTTTATAGGAAAGAATAAACATTCTTTATATTTATCAAATAACCCAAAAATCCATATAAAAAGCGAAAATGACCACAGCATTTCCGATCCCTGTGGTCATTTTCCATTATCCGCCTTTTCCCCTGTGTATCTCTCCAAATACACAACTGTATTTTAACATACAGAAAGAAAAAAATCAAAGTGTATATTGTACAAAAAATTATAAGATAATTTATCAATTATAACAACAAATCAAGCACTTATTAACCTGTAATTGAGTTAATTAGTCCACCCTTTTTGATTATATTTTGAATAAACTCAGGGAATGGCTCTGCCTGATATGTTTTGCCTGTTGTTTCGTTTGTAATAACACCTGTGTCGAAATTAACATTAACTACATCGCCTGCTTTAATATCACGAGCAGCTTCGTCACACTCAAGAATTGGCAAACCAATGTTGATAGCGTTTCTGTAGAAAATTCTTGCAAAGGTTGAAGCAATAACACAAGAAATTCCTGAAGCCTTAATAGCAATAGGAGCGTGTTCTCTTGATGAGCCACAACCAAAGTTCTTTTCTGCTACCATAATATCGCCCTCATTTACATTTTTAGTAAAATCAGCGTCAATATCTTCCATACAATGAGCAGCAAGCTCTTTATGAGAGGCTGTATTCAAATATCTTGCAGGAATAATTACATCTGTATCAACATTATCTCCGTACTTATGTACCTTACCATTAGCGTTCATATTTTAATCCTCTCTTTCCTATTATTCACAAATTTTTGCAGGGTCTGCAATATAACCTGCAACTGCACTTGCCGCCGCTACAGCAGGGCTAGCTAGATAAATTTCTGAATCAATATGACCCATTCTGCCTACAAAGTTTCTGTTTGTTGTAGAAACAGCTCTTTCACCCTGTGCTAATACACCCATATGACCACCTAAGCAAGGACCACAAGTTGGTGTAGATACAATAGCACCTGCATTCACAAAGATATCAAATAAACCTTCGTGCATAGCGTCAAGCCAAATTTGCTGTGTGCCAGGAATAATAATACAACGCACACCCTTGGCAATTTTCTTTCCCTCCATAACCTTTGCAGCTGCTCTAAGGTCAGAAATTCTACCATTTGTACAAGAACCAATAACAACCTGCTGAATTTCAATTTTTTCAACTTCGTCAATAGTCTTTGTATTTTCTGGCAAGTGTGGGAAAGCAACGGTTGGCTTTAGTGTTGATAGGTCTATTGTATATTCCTCGTCGTACTCTGCATCTTCGTCAGCAGTAAACTCTACTGCCTCACCTTGGAATCTGCCATTTGTATACTCTCTTGTAATATCATCAACAGGGAATATACCATTTTTAGCACCAGCCTCGATTGCCATATTCGCAATACATAGTCTGTCGTCGATATTTAGATACTGCAAGCCCTCGCCAAAGAACTCCATTGACTTGTACAAAGCACCGTCAACGCCTATCATACCAATAATATGTAGAATAACATCTTTACCGCTTACATACTTCTGTGGCTTACCAATTAGATTAAATTTAATAGCAGATGGCACCTTAAACCAAGCTTTACCGCTTATCATACCGGCAGCCATATCTGTTGAGCCTACACCAGTTGAAAAAGCACCTAATGCACCATAAGTACAAGTGTGAGAGTCGGCACCAATGCACAAGCTACCAGGGCCAACTAAGCCTTTTTCAGGCAATAGTGCGTGCTCTATACCCATTTCGCCAACATCCATAAAATTCTTTATGTCATACTTATTAGCAAAATTTCTAACCTGTAAGCAATGCTGTGCAGACTTAATATCTTTATTTGGTGTAAAGTGGTCCATTATCATTGCTATTTTTGTGTTATCAAATACATTAGTTGCGTTACATTCCTCAAATACATTAATTGCAACAGGAGAAGTAACATCATTACCCAGTACCATATCTAGCTTAGCCTCTATAAGCTGACCTGCCTTTACCTCAGGCAAATTAGCGTGAGCCGCTAATATTTTTTGGGACATTGTCATACCCATAATAAATATCCTCCTAAAAAGAAAATAAAGATAGTTTTATTATGTCATATTGCTTGATAAAAGAATGTAAAGTATGCTACAATTAAGCCACAGATTTCTCTATGAGGTGACTTATGATTAATAATAGCATAGCAGAGGGCGATACCTTACAGCTATTTGAATATACTCCCAATTTATTTGACAGTATCGGCACAGAAAAGCTTTACCCTAAAAACACAACTATATATCACCAAGGGCAACAGGCAGAGAATTTTTACTTTTTAAAAAAAGGTAGTGTAAAAATATTTTTTAATTCTATAGAGGGGTTACAAAAAACTATCTCTATTGTAAGTGATGGCAGTGTTTTAGGCGAAGCGGCATTTTTTGACCACAAGCCTAGAATATCCTCGGCACAAACAATAACCCCCTGCACAATAATATCTGTTACTCAAGCACAAATGGAAAGTGCCTTTGCTAAAGACCCAAAATTGGCAATGTATCTTTTAAAGGTACAGGCACAATCTATAAGAATGTTATCGGCACAGGTGTCTGGTATGGCATTTTCAAAGGCAGATTGTCGCATTGCAAACCAACTGCTACAATCAAAAATTAACAACGGAAAGATTTCTATAGTTAATCTAACACACGAAGAAATTGGAAATTTAGTTGGCGTTTCACGAGTTACCGTAAGCAAGATTTTAAACGATTTTGCAAACAGGGGCATAATAAAAACCGCATACCGTGTTATTACCTTAACAGACATTGAAAAGCTTGAGGAGATAGCGTCTGTATAGCAATAATCCCTAATTCAAAGCGAAAGAGCTTTTAATTAGGGATTATTATGATTTTAAAAAAATATTATAATTATTATACTGTTCCTGTTATTGTTAACACACTTACACCTGGTGTTGTTATCCAATTGCCTGTTGTTGGGTCTTGTGTATATGTGGCAGCCGGCACAGTTATTTGACCATTTAATGTTGTAAACAATCCTGTAGTTGGTGTATAGCTATAATTAACACCCTCTGTCCATACAACATCGTTAAATCTTACAGTTATTCCCTGTAATGCAGGGTTAAAAGTATCTGTCATAATTACATCATCTGTTGCAACAACAGGAACATTACCTGAATTTTGTATTACAAAAGTATAGGTTAGTTGGCTATTTTCTGTAACTGTTGTTGGTGACATAGATTTTGTTATGGTAAGTCTTGCAACATCTTCTGTATTAATTGTATCCGTTACAGTAATAGGGTTACCTATACCGCCACCAGTTATTACTGCTTGGTTAGTTATGCTTCCGTCTACATCTAAAGGAGCAAACTGGTTTGTTTGTACTTCATAAATAATAATAGCATTACTGTTTGCAGGTACATCTATACCTGTAAATGTTAGTGGTGATGTGTTGTTAACTGTTGGTGCAGGTTGAAGTGTTCCGTTTACATAGTAGGCTACTGAATTAGCTACGTATGTTAATGGAACTAGTGTATTTCCATTAAATGTATAAGCACCTAAATTATCAGTTACTGTTAATCCATTTATCGGTGTATTTCCTGAGTTAACAATGCTAATAATATATGCAACATTATCATTAGGGGTATAATCGTTTATTAACGCATTTTTAGTTGCCGATACTACCTCTAAAATCTCACCAGTAGTTATATTTGAATTTGTTACATTACCATTATAGGTTAATGTAGCCTGATTTGTAAATATTGCCATTTATATATTCCTCCAATTAAATATTACAGGATTTTTTAATTCCCTTATTTATATAATATGGACAAATATAAAATTTGACACTTATACAATAAATCATCTAAAAAACATTATTATTCCTTTAATCTTTTATCCTCAGGTTGAATAAATTCAAATGGCAGTGTAACCTCTGCACCTTTGTTTTCTTTAAATTCTTTTGTGAAGAAATAGCTTACAATTTTTCTGCAAGTATTTACATTTTTTAAATAGCCTGATAAATTTTTGTTTTCGTGATGAACTCTTAAAATATTAAAAGCACTTGCAAAAAACATACTCATAGATAACCAAAAGAACGGAAATTTAAGATAATGAAGCTGTTTTTCGTCTGCAAAAAATCTTCTTAGTATACCTAACGACAGCAAGTAATCAGCTATATTCTTTAGGGAAACAGTTTGAACAATACTGCCATCTCTTATAGTGTAATAATAAAGATATTTGTCAAGCACCACACCTTTATTTGCATAATAAAGAAGCTTAGAGACAGTAGCTATATCTTCAAACTTCATTTTTGGAAAGGTTATGTTATGGTCGGTAAATAAACTTCTTCGCCATAGCTTATTCCACAGGTAAGAACGCATAGTAAAGTCGGTTACTGTTTTTCTTACCATTTGTTTATTTGTTAAAATTCCTTTTCTAGGCTTTCTAAAACGAACTGAATACAAAAAGCCTGAGTCGATATTATACATTATGTAGTTACAATGTGCTACATCGGCATCGTTTTTATACGCAGCTCTGTAGAGTCTTAAAAGATAGTTAGGGTCTATATAATCGTCGCTATCTACAAAAGCTATATATTCGCCCCTTGCAAGAGAAATACCCATATTTCTTGCAGAAGAAACACCCTTGTCTGTATTATGTACCAATTTAAAGTTAGCAAAATTTTTTGCAAAGCCCTCTGCTATTTTAGGGCTGTCGTCTGTTGAACCATCGTTTATCATAATAACCTCATATTCCTTAAAGGTTTGGCAGGCAACAGATGACAAGCATCTATACAAATATTCTCCTACATTGTATATAGGAATTATTATACTTATAAGCGGTTTTTTATCTTCCATTTATTACACCTCTTTTTTCTGTAACCCTATTTTTTTATTGGAAGTATTATTTTTACCCTTAGTTAAAAGAGAAAATGGAGCACATAGTAAAATCACACCATAATATGTTATTACTCGCCATATTAACAAAGCAGATTTTAATATTTCGGCACCAAAAAACATATTATAGAAAACTGAGAACGAAAGCTCTGCAGCACCTGTAGCTCCTGGTAGAGGTATCATAGCAGATGATAGGTTTACAAATGCCTGAGACCAAACCATATCAACCGGTGAAACACCGTTTATTAAAAATGCTCTGCAAATACAATAAGGAATTATAAGAATAAAAATAACCTGTATAAAAATTAAGCCATAGGAAGCAACCATTAGCTTTGGCTGGCTCATAAGTTCTTTATTGCCCTTATGAAACTTATCTACCTGCTCTGCAAGCATTTTTGTATATTTATCAGGGTTCTTTAAAAATTTAATCTTATGCAACAGCTTGTCTGTTATTTTAACAATCCAGCCTGAAAGCTTTTGATTAAGAGAAACTATTATAATTCCTGTGGTAACAACCACCTGAGAGAAAAAGCCTGCTATTATAAACAACCATAATATAGGCGTATTTACCGTTTGCAAGAAGAAATCAAATCTAAAAAATAAAGCAAACAAACTAAACACAGTTGATGTTATTTGATAGACTAAAAATTTTTGCAACATACAAGATGTAGAATAGCCTGGGTCTACTTTTTTATTAGCTAAAAACATTATCTGCATAGGCTGTCCACCTGTAGCAGATGGTGTAACAGCACTGAAAAAACTACCTACACAACAACATTTTATTCCGTCTATTAACGAAAACTCCTTATAATCCTTACGAATATACAAATATGTTACTATAGAGTCTATAAACATATTACCAAGCTGGCATATTATTGCCATTACAATCCAAAAAGCACTAAGCTTAATATTCGATGACAACAAATCTACAAGACCATCATCTGATACACAAAAATATGTTATCAACCCCACTGACAACACTATAACCACTATATTAAATATAAGTGTCCAATTAATTTTTATTCTATTCATACCCATTAATCCCCATTTTACACAACAGTTCAGCTACCGCACAATGCAGTAGCTGATTTTTTATACTTAATATTTATTTAAACAAAACCGCATAGATATTTATATAGCAAGTATTATGCCTGTGGATTGTTAACTGTTCCTATAATAATTGGTGCATAGCTGTCGTTATCTACTACAGCATACAAGAAAGGTCTGTTTATAATTAAATCCACGTTTGCCTGCTGAGATACTCCCTCGGTTTCGGTATCATTAGCTGTTCCGTTAAAGGTTACACCCTTTTGGTTAACAGTAATTGTAGCCGACTGAGTAAAATCATTTACAAAAGCTTTTTCTGTAAAGCCTTTTGTAAAATCCGCACTTTCTTTAAAAATATCACTTACTCCTACATTTTGTAGATTTTCTTTTATACTTGCACCTTCACTTATAGAAAACTCAGGTATTTTAGCATTTACAAAATTTGTAGGCTTCATATCCTGCATAAGGCTTAAAAACTTTTCCGCATTAAGTTGTGACACATATTTATCAAGTGTAATATCCTCATTAGGCATAACAAAAACCATTTTACAAGGAGTATTTCCCAAGTCCTTTACAAAGCCTTTAACCTTATCTGTAGTAAAGCTTTTTTCTACACTTGTTAGGTAATTAACATTTATTGCCTTACCGTCAGCAGTTGTAAAGCTACCTTGGGCTACGCTGTTTTCATCATAAGGAATAAGCCAATTGTCACTTACTGCTACTGATGAATCTAAATAAAGGCTATAATCCTCTTTTGTAGCTATACATTTTGGAGATATAATTTCCTTTGTATTATCAAAAGAAAAATTCTTAATAACCTCGTTTATGTTGCTACTTGCAAAGTTTGCCTTATATGCAAAAACATCTTCATAAAAATTATCGTATTTCTGCAAAAAGCTTCTTTTTGGTGAATAATCACTTTTAACCCAAAGAGAGCTTATATTATACACACCTGTAGTGTCGGTATTTAAAAAACCTAGTCTTTGAGTAATAAACGCATTGCACTGGTTTATTACCTCGTTTGTATAGGAGGACTTGCCAAGCACACCTTTTAACTCTTTAAGAGTGTCTTTTGATGTACCATTAGCTAATGCTGACAAAGATGAAGAAACAGCTATTGGAGCTACAATAGTATTTTTATTTTTGTAGTCCTCTCCCCTTAACAGGTTAATACCTAAATCACAGCTTTTCTTTATATAGTTGTCGTATGACTCAGGCTTTTCTGTGTCACTATTAAAATCGTATGTAGGGGCAGTGTCACTTTTTTGAACACTTGCCAACAAGTCATCTGAATTACTTACACGGTTTTCTTTAACTTCTTGTTGACAGCCACACAGCCCTGTTGCAAGCAAGCTTGCACTTAACGCCACAGCAATTACTAATTTACTAAATTTATTCTTCATCGTCAAACTCCGTATTAATATCCAAACCAAAGTTTTGTACAATATTTTCTATATCATCAAGCTTTGACTCGGAATCGTATGTTATTTTCTTATCTTTTTCTTCATATTCTTTTACCAGCCTTTCAGCTAGTTCACAAATTCTGCCGGCAGAATTTTCTCTATAATTCTGCTGACAAGCTCTCTTCATAAATTCCAGTCTGTCAGGATTTAACAGCAAATCGTGTACAGCCTGACCGCTTTTCTTTTTAGGTAAGCGAACAGCCATATTATTTCTCTCAAGAAATACTGCGTTATCCTCTTCCTGGCCAGGGTATGCACTAAAAATAGCCATAGGCAAGGCAGATGCTATTGCCTCGCTTACAGTTAATCCACCAGGCTTTGTAACTATTAAATCGGCAACATACATATATTCGTGAATGTTATCTACAAAGTACAATAGCTTTGTTGGTTTTATACCGCTATGACCTGCATAGAATTTATTAGACTCTCTGTTTTCAGTAATATTTTCATCTTCCTGCTCATCATCATCTGAAAAAGAATCATATTTACCGCTTTCTAAATTAGCCTCATTTTCTTCATAGCTTCGGTCTATCATAGATTCAAATTCATCAAATAGCTTTTTATTTCTACCTGTAACAACTATTACCTGAAAATCTGTTTTTGTTTCTACTATATCACGGTATATTTTAAATATATCCTTAACACCAAAGCTACCTGCCATTAATAATAGAGTGCGAAGATTTGGGTTTAGTCCCATTTTCTTCATAAGCTCTTTTTTATCTGGCTTTTCATAAAATACAGAATCTATAGGAATACCACTATCCTGAATCATCTCGGTTTTAACACCAAACTCATTTAACTTTTCAACCATTTCTCTATGAGAAACAATATAAGCATCTACACCAGGTTGAACATACATAATGTGTGGTGCAAAGTCGGTAATTAATGAGATTATAGGCACGTCCATTTTATATTTCATTTTAAGCTGAGATGCCATTTCTACGCAAAAAGCGTGAACACCAATAATTACATCGGGTCTAAACTCTACCATTAAAGGCAATAGCTTTTTAGCCAACATTTTCTGGAACTTTGTAGCTATATAGCCAACCTTACTTTCACGATTAGTATGATTATAAACTGTGCCATAAAAACCAGGCATATTTTTTGCTATAATTTCATAACCCTCTGACACTGTTTTATTATACAAATGACCAATATGCTCAAGTGTATCAACCACTCTTATTACATCGTTAGGTCTGTTCTGCTCTATATATTTTTTCATTGCAGCAGAGGTTCTCATATGTCCTCCACCTGTAGAAGCAGATAAAACCAATATACGCAATATTAACCCACCCTTATCTATAATTATCTATATTGTATTTAATTATAGCATATATTGTAAAAGCAATGCAACGAAAAACAGCACTTTAATTGTAAACAAAACATTACAATTACATCAGGCGAAATAACACTATTAATAAAATTAAAATTGTAAATATTTTGTAGCAATTTTCTTAATGATTTTTTCACTACTATGTGTTATAATTGCTGTACGCATTGCAAATTTATTTATGGATAAAAATGTATAGTTATAAGGAGTAACAAATATGGAAAAAAATAAAACGAATAATAATCCTAAAGCAACTATTGATGCTAAGGATACTCCAAAAACAGCAGAAACCGTAAATTCAGATACAGATAATAACAACACAGCGAATACAAACCCTCTTGACAGCGACGTTGAAAGCATATTGGCAGAAATCCGCAATAAATCTGCTATGAATACTGCCAGCACAACAGCAACTACAAAAGCGGTTGCTAAAGAAAACGAAAAAGACGAAAGCGAAGAGCTTGTAGATATTACAGAAATAACACAAAAGCCATCTGCACCAGCAGTTGCAACTAGTACTAATAATAAGGCAACTGTTAAAAAAGCAGAAAACAAAAATACAAGTAAGGAAAAAACAGTTAATTTAAAAAGTGGTACTTCCAAAAGTGAAAATAAAAAGAGCAATGGAAATAAACCAACAGCAAAGCAAGTAAAAACAGAGAATAGCCAACCTAAGAAAAACCATAACTTTATAAAAGTTTTCTGCGGATTGCTTATTTCTGTTGTTTTAGCAGGTGGTTCATTTGTTGCCTTGTACAAGCTAAATCCTGATTATATTCCTGTTAGTATATCTGCAAATGTACCGGGCGGAATTGTAAAACCAGCGGAAGAGGAAGTAGTATTCCTTAAAGGAATACAGGTTGCAGGCATAGACCTTGGCGGAAAAACTATAGACGAGGCTAAGTCACTTCTTGCTGTAAAGGGTACAACCCTTATTCCCGATATAAAGCTTACAGTTAACTACGAGGAAAAAGACCATACCTTTACCAATAAAGATTTGGACTTTTCGTACAACATTAATAAAGCTGTTGAAGATGCCTATAGCTATAACCAAAAGGTATTAGAGTCTGACACCTTAGACATTGTTACTTATGCACCAAGTAATGACAGTATAGAAACTGATATTAAAAAGGAAACTGTTAACTTTAAGGTAGATTATCAAGTAACACAATCATCTGTACAAAAGGTTATTAAAAGATTAGCTAAAAAGGTTGATATTCCTGTAATTGAACCACACGTTTCAAAGTTTAAGCCTTCCGAGTCGAAAAACTCAAAAAGATACAAATATAAAGAAGGCTCTAACGGTACTGCAATAGACCAAGATGCACTTATTTCACAGGCTATATCTGCACTGGAAAAAGGCGAAACCGATGTAAAGCTTACAGCCACAAGCTACACAACAAAGCCTACACTTAAAATGGACGATGTAAAAAAGGCAACCAAGCTTATAGGTAAATTTAGCACAATAACAACAAATACATACAACGCTAACCAAAATATGGCTACTGCTTTAAAGGCAATAAACGGTTCTATACTAGAGCCAGGTGGCACGCTATCATTTAACGAATGTACTGGTGATAGTAACCAAACATCTAATGGTTATTTACCAGCAGGCGTTATATCTCGTGGCGAAATGACCACAGGCGTAGGCGGTGGTATTTGTCAAGCAGCAACTACTCTTTACAATGCAGCTATTATGGCTAATATGGAGATTGTAGAGCGTGAGCCTCACCTATGGTGCTCATACTATGTATATGGAGGATTAGACGCCACAATAGACTGGGGTAACATAGACTTAAAGATAAAGAACAACTCAAAATATCAGATGTTCTTTAAATGCTGGATGGACGGTTCTCAGCTTAATGTAGAAATATACGGTTGGCAGTCACCTGATTTTGACGAGGTTAGAACAGAAACCGAGTTAGACTGGTACAACAGCGAACACTACGGATATAACTCATATCGTGTATTCTATAAAAAAGGCAAAAAGCTAAAGCGTGAGGAGTTACCATATTCCACATACAGCCTATCTAATGGTGGTGGCATAAGAGGTGCCGACCCTGGTGATGTATCCAGAAAGCTAAAGCAACCTGATTAATATTAAAATTACATATTTTTATACAAAAATTCAACCTCCCTGTAAATGCAAATTGCAAATACAGGGAGGTTATTTTGTTTGTGTATCAGAATGGACTGTGCACGTCATAAGCATAACACAGTCCATTTTGTTTTATTTTATTAAAAGTCTTTTTGCTTTTAAGATGCAAATAATATTATCACTTAATTTAAAAATATAATCACTTTTTAATTAAGCCTTAATATTACTCGTCTTTACCACAGCACTTTTTGTATTTTTTACCGCTTCCGCATGGGCAAGGGTCGTTACGACCTACTTTGTCCTTTTTGCGAATAGTAACACCTTTGCCGGTGTCTGTTGAGCCACCACTGGTTGAAGTTGGGTTAGCCATTTGCTCACGTTTAATAACTACAGCCTCAATTTCAGCCTCTTGCTTCTCTTCTGCTATTTCGTTTTCTATTTCTTCTACAGATTCGCCATTAGCCTGTGCAGCTTCTTTTTCTGCCTGTAGCTGTTGTAGACGTTCTGCTCTTAAAGCTCTTGCACGCTCTAAATCAGCTAACTGTTTAGCCTGAATATCAGCAATTTTCTTTGGTGCAGACAAGCATAGCTTTGCAGTGTTTTCTCTGATAGCTTCAATCATTTGGTCGAACATATCAAAGCCCTCAAAACGATACTCAACAACAGGGTCTTTCTGACCATAAGCACGCAATCTGATACCTTGCTTTAGGTTATCCATATCATCAATATGTTGCATCCAATATGTATCAACACTCTTTAGAAGATATACACGCTCCATTTCACGCATTGTTTCTTCTGGTAGTAACTGCTCGTTAGCATCATATTTTTCGCTTGCCTTTGTTTGTAAAATGTCTATAATCTGCTTGCTATCCATATCAGCAAGCTCATCAAGTGTAAACTCTAAGCAATCGTCATTAACATCAAGCAACCAGCCTGCGTAATAATCCTTTAGGCTTTCCAAATTCCACTGCTCACGAAGAATAGCGTCATCACAGTATAGCTTAACTGTTCCTTCGATATTATCATTAATCATCTTAACAACAACATCTTTAATGTTTTCACCGTTAAGCACTTGGTCACGCTGTGTATATATAATTTCTCTCTGCTTATTCATAACATCATCGTATTGTAATACATTTTTACGAATAGCAAAGTTTCTGCCCTCTACCTTTTGCTGTGAGCTTTCGATAATACTTGAAAGCATCTTGTTTTCGATAGGCATTTCGTCAGGAGTATTCAAACGGGTCATAATTGCTTCCATTTTTTCTCCGCCGAACAAACGCATTAGGTCATCATCAGTTGATAGATAGAAACGGCTCTTACCTGGGTCGCCCTGTCTACCTGAACGACCTCTTAACTGGTTGTCGATACGACGAGACTCGTGACGCTCTGTACCAATAATATATAAACCACCAGCCTTACGAACCTCTTCAGCCTCGTCCTTTAGCTCGTCCTTATACTTTTGGTTAAGCTCTTGGAAAGTCTTTCTTGCGTTTAGAATTTCCTCGTTTGATGTTTCACCGTAAGCAGTAGCCTGTGCAATTAGCTCTTCGTCAAAACCATTCTTTCTCATTTCTGACAAAGCCATAAATTCAGCGTTACCGCCCAAAATAATATCGGTACCACGACCAGCCATATTTGTAGCAATAGTTACTGCACCCTTTTTACCAGCCTGTGCAACAATTTCTGCTTCTTTTTCGTGCTGTTTAGCATTAAGTACATTGTGCTTTACGCCTCTTCTTTTTAGCATAGCACTTAGTACCTCTGATTTTTCAATAGAAATAGTACCAACCAATACAGGCTGACCTTTTTCGTGACATTCTATAATATCATCAATTACAGCGTTAAACTTACCCTTTTCATTTTTAAAGATAAGGTCTGGCTCGTCAATTCTCTGAACAGGGCGGTTTGTAGGAATCTCGATAATATCAAGCTCGTAGATTTCGCCAAACTCAGCTTCCTCTGTCATAGCAGTACCTGTCATACCAGATAGCTTTTTATATAAACGGAAGTAGTTTTGGAAAGTAATTGTAGCAAGAGTTTTACTTTCGTTTTCGATTTTTACGCCTTCCTTAGCTTCAATAGCCTGATGTAGACCCTCGTTGTATCTACGACCATACATTAAACGACCTGTAAATTCGTCAACTATAATAACTTCGCCATCTTTTACAACATAGTCAATATCTAACTTCATAGTACCATAAGCCTTAATAGCCTGATTTACATGGTGCTGAATTGTCAAGTTGTCTGGGTCTGTTAGGTTTTCGATATTAAAGTAAGACTCTACCTTTTTAACACCGTTTTGTGTTAGTGTAGCAGTTTTAGCCTTTTCGTCTACTATGTAATCAATATCGTTTTCTTTATAATAAGATTCGTTATCCTCTTTATTGTCGACCTCTGCAAACTTTTCGCATTTTAATGTGCGAGCAAGTCTGTCGGCTCTTTCGTACAAATCGGTAGATTTATCGCCCTGACCTGAAATAATAAGAGGTGTTCTTGCTTCGTCGATAAGAATTGAGTCAACCTCGTCCACGATAGCAAATGTATGACCACGCTGTACCTTATTTTCTTTATAAACTACCATATTATCTCTTAGGTAGTCAAAGCCAAGCTCGTTATTTGTACCGTATGTAATGTCGGCAGCATAGGCTTTCTTTCTGCTGTCGTTGTCCATTTCGTGAGTAATAAGACCAACTGTTAGACCTAAGTAGCTATAAAGCTTACCCATCCACTCAGAGTCTCTCTTTGCTAGGTAGTCGTTTACTGTAACAACGTGAACGCCATTACCAGTAAGACCGTTAAGATATGCTGGCAAAGTAGCAACCAATGTTTTACCTTCACCAGTACGCATTTCTGCAATACGACCCTGATGAAGAACAATACCACCAATAACCTGTACAGGATAATGACGCATACCTAAAACACGGTCAGATGCCTCTCGACATACTGCAAATGCGTCAGGCAAAATATCGTCTGTTGTTTCACCATTTGCTAATCTATCTTTTAAAACATTTGTCTGGTCCTTTAGTTCAGCCTCTGTCATAGCCTTGTACTTATCTTCCAATTCTAAAACGCTGTTAACAATAGGTTTTATTCTTTTTAATTCCTTTTTACTGTAGCTACCAAATAAAGCTTTTATTAAACCCATTTTGATAAAGCCTCCTCATTTATATCAAATATTACTTACTAATAATATACAAATTATATATCAAAAACTGTAATCTAAAATATTATAGCACACCCAAAGAAAAAAATCACTAACAATTTATGAATAGTTGTAAATTAATGAGAATTTTTTATCCTAACAAAGAAAAACCACCGCAGATTTAAAATTCTTGCGATGGTTTTAATATATCAGCTAAATTGTAAGTTTTTAAAATAAGGTTTTTACCTCATTTTAGCTATTTTTCAACAATTGAACATAGAAGCAAGTTTTTGCCTTTATTTTAACTTATTCTTCCTCAGCCTTTACATCTACAGTAACAGCAATACCTAAATCGTCAAGCTGTAGCTTTTCGATAGTGCTTGGTGCGTTTGTCATTGGCTCGCTGGCATTTTGAACCTTTGGGAACGCTACTACATCTCTTAATGTAGGTGCTTTAACCATTTGCATTACAAGTCTGTCTAAGCCGATACCCATACCGCCGTGTGGTGGAGCACCAAACTTAAAGGCATCTGTTAAGAAGCCAAACTTTTGGTAAGCTTCTTCGTCGCTTAAACCAAGCAAGCTGAACATTCTCTTTTGTAGGTCTGGGTTAGTAATACGAATTGAACCTGATGAAAGCTCAACACCATTAAGAACCATATCGTAAGCCTTTGCGTAAACCTTGCCCTTGTCCTCTTCAAGAGTATCCATACATTCATCTGTAGGTGATGTAAATGGATGGTGCATAGCTACCCAAGTATCTGCTTCTTTATCATACTCAAAGAATGGGAACTCTACTACCCATAGGAAGTTGAAACCGTCTTTTATAATATCAAGTCTTTCTGCTACCTTACATCTTAATGCACCTAGTGTAGAAAGTACAGAATTTGTTTCTGTGTCTGCAACTATCATAACAACGTCGCCCTTTTCAGCACCTGCTGTTGTTAGAATAGCCTGCATTTCTTCCTCTGTCATAAACTTTGCAAAGCTAGAGGCAATACCGTCATCTGTTAATCTTATCCAAGCAAGACCCTTTGCACCAATGCCACGAACAAACTCAGTTAGCTTATCAATTTCTTTACGGGTATAGGTTTTTACTGCGTTTTTAGCTGTAATACCTCTTACACTACCGCCACCCTCAATTGCATTTTTAAACACTGCAAACTCACTGTTTTTAACAGCTTCGGTAAGGTCGAAAAGCTCCATACCAAAACGAGTGTCAGGCTTATCAGAACCAAAACGCTCCATAACCTGATTATAAGTATAACGAGGGAATGGTGTAGGAATATCTACATTTAAAGCCTCTTTAAATACTCTTTTAATATAGCCCTCACCAATAGCAAGAACATCTTCCATATCTACAAAAGACATTTCAAGGTCTATCTGTGTAAATTCAGGCTGACGGTCTGCACGCAAGTCTTCATCTCTAAAGCAACGAGCAATCTGCATATATCTGTCAAAGCCAGATACCATACATAACTGCTTATATATTTGAGGTGACTGTGGCAAAGCGTAGAAGCTACCCTGATGTATTCTTGATGGCACCAAGAAATCTCTTGCACCCTCTGGAGTAGACTTAATAAGCATTGGTGTTTCTATCTCGATAAAGCCCTGCTCGTCAAAATAGTCACGAGTAACCTTTGCAATTTTATGTCTTAGTATAATATTCTGCTGTAGGTCTGGTCTTCTTAAATCTAGATAACGATATTTAAGTCTTGTTAGCTCACCTGTTGATGAATTTGGAACAATCTCGAAAGGAGGTGTTTCGCTTTCGCCTAAAATTCTAAGCTCTGTTACATCAATTTCGATGTCGCCTGTTGCGATTTTGTTAGTTTTTGCACTTCTTTCACGCACTGTACCAACTACGCCCAAAACATATTCACTTTTAACTGTTGAAGCCTTTTCAAAAATGCTTTTGTCTGTTGTATCGTCAAGTGCAAGCTGTACTATACCTGTGCGATCACGCAAATCTATAAATATAAGCTGACCAAGGTCACGCTGGCGTTGCACCCAACCAAAAACTGTAACCTGCTTACCACAGTCAGACATTCTAAGGTCACCACAATAATTGGTTCTTTTAAGACCTGTCATAAACTCTGCCATTGTAATTCTCCTTTATATATCAATCTTTATATATTACTTATAATTAAAATAATCCTTCAAGACCTGAGCCTGCTGATTGCTCAAGCTCGTAGGCTGAAAACTTTTGAAAAAATACATTGATGAAATTCTCGTCTAATGGAACCTCTGTTTTTTCGCCTGTTTCCATATTCTTTAAAATTGCACAGTTGTTTTCAATTTCGCTGTCGCCTAAAACCATACTAAATTTAGCACCGATTTTGTCAGCATATTTCATTTGAGCACGCAAGCTTCTGCCTACAATGTCACATTCTGCAATTAAAGATGTTTCTCTTACCTCTTTAACAAGGTTAAATGCCTTTTTCTGTGCTTCATCGCCAAGACCTGCAATATATAAATCGCAAGTAGGTGGCTTTGGAATTTCTATTCCCTGCTCTTCCATTAAAGCAATAAGTCTTTCCATACCTAAGCCAAAGCCAAGAGATGGTGTGTGCTGACCACCTATTTCTTCAATAAGTCCGTCGTATCTACCACCACCACAAACTGTACCCTGTGAACCAAGCTGAGTAGTAACAAACTCGAAAACAGTTTTTGTGTAATAGTCAAGACCACGAACAATTTTAGGATTTACAACATAAGGAATTTCTGCTGAATCAAGATAAGCCTTAACCTTAGTAAAGTGGTCATTACACTCCTCACACAAATAATCTAAAACAACAGGTGCATCTTTTGCGATATTGGAGCACACAGGACTTTTACAGTCAAGTATTCTCATTGGATTTTTCTCTAAACGAGAAAGACAAGTTTCGCAAAGCTCTCCTTTTTTGCTTTCAAAATAGTTTTTTAATGCTTCGTGATATTTTGCACGACAAACAGGGCAACCAATAGAGTTTATCTCTAGCTGTAAATCTCTAACACCAAGTCTGTCAAATAGTGTAGTTGCAAGGCTGATAATCTCTGCATCTGCCATAGGGCTTGATGCACCGTATAGCTCTATACCAAACTGGTGGAATTCTCTGTAACGATTAGCCTGCTTTTTCTCGTAACGATAGCAAGAATCAAAATAATAAGTTTTAACAGGTAAACCGTCGTTATATATAGCGTGCTCTAGCAATGCTCTTGCGGCACCGGCTGTACCCTCGGGACGAAGTGTTATAGAAGTACCACCCTTTGTGTTAAAAGTGTACATTTCTTTTTGTACAACATCGGTAGTATCACCTACACCCCTTTGAAAAAGCTCTGTATGCTCAAAAACAGGAGTTCTTATTTCTTTATATCCATAAGCTTGTGCTTCGCTTCTCATAATATCCTCTACAAGCTGCCACTTGTAGCTATCCTTTGGCAGAACATCTTCTGCACCATATACTCTTTTTGTTATAAGTGCCATAGTGAAACCTCCGTTTATATAAAAAACAGGGGCAGGCAAAGCCTACCCCTACCTGATATTATATTTTACTATAATATTGCAAAAGTTACAAGTTGAATTTCTGCATTATTTTACAATATTTCTCCAATCAAGGTCGCCACGCTCTAAGCCGTGGATAAGCATTTCTGCTGTTGCAATATTTGTAGCAACTGGAATATTATGCATATCGCAAAGTCTTAACAAATTCATATCGTTAGGTTCGTTCGACTTTGGATTTAAAGGGTCTCTGAAAAACAGCAACATATCAATTTCGTTACAAGCAATTCTTGCGGCAATTTGCTGGTCTCCACCCTGAGCACCACCTAAAAATCTTTGAATTTCCAAGCCTGTCGCCTCTGAAACCAACTTACCTGTTGTACCTGTAGCACATACTGTGTACTTGTTAAGAATACCGCAATAAGCAATACAAAATTGCACCATAAGTTCTTTCTTTTCGTCGTGTGCGATAATAGCTATTTTCATCATAATCCTTCTTTCTAATATAATATTCTCAATTATTTTACTTAGTATATTAACAAAGGAATGTTTTCACCGTCTATTCTGGCGGCTATTCTGTCTATTGCCTCCAGTGCGGTACATTTCTTTTTATATGCAAGCCCCTTTTGAACAGAGGCAACTACCTGTCGATTTTCAGTAATTATGCCAATAAGCTGTATACCTGATTCATCTATAACACAATCTAAATCAGGATAAAACCCAAGCTCTTTAAAAAGCGGCTTAGAAAATCTGTTTATAATAAGTCTTATATTATTTTTTCCAAATTCCGTCAGTTTTTTTCTTACATTAACACAACCACGCAAGCTGGTTGGCTCTGTATTTGCTATAACCAAACATAAATCAGCAGGCAAAACCGCAGTGTCAAAGCCTTTACCTACACCGGCAGGCGAGTCGATAATAATATAATCGTAATTATTTCGTACATTGTCTGTAAACTGTTGGAGTATAGCAGGGCTTAGCTCGTCCTCGGCATTTTGAGGAGCAGGAATTAAGCTTAAACCTGATATATGGTTGCAAGGATAAATAATTTGCTCAGGGGTACAATTTCCGCATACAGCGTCAGCAATGTCAAACACAAGACTTTTGCTTATGCCCATCATTATATCAAGCCCACGCATACCGGAATCACAATCTATTAATAAAACTGTATGACCACGCTTTACCAGTGCCATACCAAGAGTAACACAAACGGTAGATTTACCTGTTCCACCCTTACCTGAAGCAATAGAAATAATTTTACCCATATACATACCTTTCTGTTAATTTAACACACAAAGGGTCCTCCCCCCATTATGTCTAAAAATATTTTAGCACAAAAGTTCCTATAAGTCAACTTATACTTTGTAATTTTTTGAGTATTTTGCACATTTTCACAACAAAATTGCCATAAAATACTTTTAATGTTTACCACAACAGAGCACCGCCTGTTGTAAAGTCAACAGACGGTGCTCAAGCAGAATCACTAAAGGATATATTATCTATGTAATTTTTTCTTCGTATGTATAATTAGAAATCAATCTCTCTATCGTAATAGCAAGCAAGCATTAGCTTTTCCATTTCTTCCTGTGTTGGTATACGAGGGTTAGAGCCTGTGCAAGCATCATCAATAGCCAATGCTGAAATCTCGCTTAGCTTGTCGTTAAATTCTTTTTCATCAATAATTCCGCCCTCATAATCCTTAATACAAGATGGAATATTCAAAGAAACATTCATTGCGTTTAACTCAGCAATAAGTGCATCTACTAAAGCCTCTGTTGTATCTCCTGTTAAACCAATAAACTTGGCAATATCAGCATATCTTTCAGCTGCCTCAGGATTTTTAGAGTTATACTTTATAACCTTTGGCAAATACATAGCATTTGCACAACCATGAACAATATGACCGCCTGAGAAAGCAGCACCCGTTTTATGTGCCATAGAGTGAACTATACCCAACAAAGCATTAGTAAATGCCATACCAGCCAAGCACTGTGCATTGTGCATATCTGCTCTTGCCTGCATATCGCCATCGTAGGATTTTTTCAAATCTCTATGAATCATTTTAATAGCGTGTAATGCAAGAGGGTCTGTATAATCGCAATGTAAAGTAGACACATAAGCCTCTATAGCGTGGGTCATAGCGTCCATACCTGTGTGTGCTGTAAGCTTTTGTGGCATAGTTTCAGCAAGGTCAGGGTCTACAATAGCAACATCAGGTGTTATGTTAAAGTCAGCCAAAGGATATTTTACGCCCTTTGCATAATCTGTTATAACAGAAAAAGCTGTAACCTCTGTTGCTGTACCGGAAGTAGACGGAATAGCACAGAATTTAGCCTTTGTACGCAATGTAGGGAAATTAAATGGCTGAATAAGCTGTTCAAATGTAACGTCAGGATATTCATAAAAAGCCCACATAGCTTTAGCTGCATCTATAGGGCTACCGCCACCCATAGCTACAATCCAATCAGGCTGGAATTGTGCCATAGCCTGTGCACCTTTCATAACTGTTTCTACAGATGGGTCTGGCTCTACATTTTCAAAAAGCTCAACCTCCATACCTGCTTCTTTTAAATAATCAACAGCTCTTTGAAGAAAGCCAAATCTTTTCATAGAACCGCCACCAACTACAACAATAGCTTTGGTTCCTTTAAGATTTTTAAGCTCAGCCAACGAACCCTTTCCGTGGTATAAATCTCTAGGTAATGTAAATCTTCCCATAATAAAAAACCTCCCTAATATATAGCAAACTAATTCTTATCAATTTCAACAAATAATAGTTAACTAGACTATTATTTGTATACAATGTAACCTGTGTTTATATAATAGCATATTTTTGATAAAATTTGTGAACAATATGTTAATAAATTATGCAAAAGTTATTGTTTTTTTTATTAAAAAATATATAATATATGGTATAAATTAAACATAAAGGAGAGTTAAAATGGAAAAATTAGAAAAGTTCTTTAAACTTAAAGAACACAACACCAATGTAAAAACCGAAATATTAGCCGGTATTACAACATTTCTTTCAATGGCATATATACTGGCGGTAAATCCCTCTATGCTTGCAGATGCAGGTATGGACGCAGGTGCTGTATTTACAGCAACAGCAGTTTCGGCAGCATTTGCAACACTACTAATGGGTTTGCTTGATAATTACCCTATTGCACTAGCATCTGGTATGGGACTAAACGCATACTTTGCATATACAGTTTGCCCAATGCTTGCACAAAGCGGTATTACAGACCCTTGGCAGATAGCACTTACAGCTATATTAATAGAGGGTATTGTATTTATAATTTTATCACTGTTTAAATTTAGAGAAACCTTAGTAAACAGTATACCTGCCAACCTAAAATACGCCATTTCGGCAGGTATAGGATTATTTATAGCTATAGTTGGTTTAAAAGGTGCAGGAATAGTTGTAAGCGACCCTGCTACACTAATCACAGTGGGTAATGTTTCAACACCACAGTTTGTATTGGCTATGGTTGGATTATTAACCATTGGTGTTATGTGGTACTTTAATATAAAAGGCTCTATTTTGTGGGGTATATTAATTACTTGGGTTTTAGGCATTGGTGCTGAGCTAATAGGTTGGTATCAGGTTGATGTTGATGCCGGAGTATACTCCTTAATCCCTGCATTATCCCTTGAAAACTTTATTCCACCATCACTTGCACCAACTTTATTCAAATTTAATTTTGAGTATATAGCAACAGATTTAATGTCATTTATTGCAGTAGTATTTGCATTTTTATTTGTTGATTTATTTGATACTGTTGGCACACTTGTTGGTGTTGCAGACCAAGGAAATCTTTTGGATAAGGACGGTAAACTACCTAGAGTAGGACGAGCTTTAACCTGTGACGCTGTTGGTACAGTGGTAGGCTCTGCACTGGGAACATCTACAGTAACAAGCTATGTTGAGTCAACAGCAGGTGTTGCCGCAGGAGGTCGTACAGGTTTAACAGCAGTTTCTTCCGCTGTTATGTTTGTTCTTGCACTATTTCTTTCACCAATATTCTTAGCTATCCCAAGCTTTGCAACTTGTCCTGCCTTGGTATTTGTAGGCTTACTTATGATAAAATCCGTACAAAAAATGAAGCTAGAGGGCGACATTGCCGATGTATTAGGTGGATTTGTAGCACTTATATTTATGCCTTTTACCTATTCTATTGCTAATGGTATTATGTATGGTATTCTTGTATGGGTAATACTAAAGGTATTTACAGGCAAAATTAAAGATATTCATCCTATTATGTGGATTTCAAGTGCTTTATTTGCAGTTAGAATATTCTCGTTAATTGCAGGATAATAAAATCATAACCACCCGTCAAACGGGTGGTTTGCTCAAGGGCTATAAGCCCATTTTACCGGCTAGCACCTCAAGGTGCTGGCTTTCTCTTTGTTCAAGCCACTATG
>JAXJTR010000038.1:0-19020 GCA_036309465.1 Acutalibacteraceae bacterium | reverse complement strand
GAAGAACATATTTATTATTGGTAATATCTCGCATTACTTCTGCTATAGTTATCGGTGTTTCATACGCCATAATTTCTACCTCTTTCCCCAAAAAACATACACATTTATCATCAATATTGTATCATAACAACATATTACTGTCAATAAACTACAGCATAAATAACGATTATACTGAATTTGAGCTTTTAATATATTAGGAGCATATGTAGGTTATAGACTATATAAAATACTATTACAATAATAACACAGCCCTACAACTTTTTGATAAAGGTTGTAGGGCTTATTCTTTTAATTTTTCTACACCTCAATAACCATACCACAGTAAATTTGCTGTACGCAGTCGCCAAGGTTTTCTTTTAATATATCAAAAGCGTGTTGACCTGTGCAATGGCCGGTAATTACCTGCTGTATGCCTGTTTCTTTTATTCTTTTGGCAAGTGCTACCACTGCTTTGTCGGTGGACTCAAACAGATGAAAACCGCCTATAATTCCATAAATCTTTTTGTTAGGGAATGTACTTGCAACTTCATTAATAATATTATCTGCACCACCGTGTGAACAGCTGTTAAAAATAACTAATCCTTTGTCAGTATCTATAACAAGGCTTTGCTCGTGGCTAAAATCGTCAGGGCACCATCTATTATTTTTGCGTACATACATATGTGCCTTTTTGCCGATTTTTGAAAGGTTTGGAGTTTTGTGTGGAATTAAATACACACCCTCAGCCAATTTATAATCTCCATCTACATATACAATTCTGTCTTTAAACTCCTGTAAATAGCCTTGTTTAATTCCTATGTATTTGTGTTTAAAAAGGGATTTACGTCTGTAGCAGTTTTCGGATATTCCCCTTCTTATATAGAAACCGGCTTTTGAGTTGTTTTTGAAAAACTCCTCCATACCGTCTGCGTGGTCGTAATGAGCGTGGGAAAGAACTGCACAATCCACATTGCTTAAATCAATTCCCAATTCTTTTGCATTATTGGCAAAAATTCCTGTTGTACCTGTATCTAAAAGTATATTAACATCATTATGGGATATATGTACAGATAACCCCCATTCACAGGACAAATTGTCGTGGGATATATTATCAATTATTATTGTAGCTTTCATTAGTATACCTCTTGATTTTTTATTAATATTAGGCTTTATAATAAATATTGTGAAAATATTTTTTGATTTGATTTTAGTTAAAGGGTTCCACCCTTTAAAATCCCGCAAAGGCTCTGCCTTTGAACCGCAAGCCTTTGAAAAGGCTTGACCTAAACTTTAATTTTCTTTCCACAAAATTTGAAATAAAGCCTAAAACAAGAGAGCATATTTGCAGGTTGGCTTTCAAAATGATTTGCTAATTACCATTTTAAAAAGTCGGCAAATATGCTCCAAACTTTAAATATTTATAATACTAATAGATATTATACAGGGTGAACCTTATTTTTTACATCTACAAGCTCACCGTTAATACCCTGTTCCTTTTGTCTTCTCTTTTCAAAGAAGTTTACAGCAACCTTTTGGAACATAGCGTATGAAAGCACATCTTCCTCCTGCTCTATCCACTGCTTACACTCTTCACGCAATGTTTCAAGCTCTGGCTGTAGCAAATCAGCTGGTCTGCAAGTAACAGGTTTTTCGTCGCCGATAATTTGCTTTATAAATTTAGGGTCTATTTTAACAGGTGTAGTACCATACTTACCACCAACTAGGCCCTTAAATTCGTTTGTACACATCTTATAACGCTCGCCTGTAATTACATTAAATACAGCCTGTGTACCTACTATCTGAGATGTTGGTGTAACCAAAGGTGGATAACCTGCATCTTTTCTAACTCTTGGCACTTCCTGTAGTACCTCTTCCATTTTATCCTCTTTACCAGCCTGCTTTAGCTGAGAAAGAAGGTTAGAAAGCATACCGCCTGGTACCTCGTACATTAATGCCTTTGTGTCTGTTGTAAGCATTTTTTGGTCAAGTAAACCATTGTCGATATATTTCTTTCTTATACCCATAAAGTACTCACGAATTTCGTTAAGTAGCTTTAGGTCTAAGCCTGTATCAAACTCTGTACCCTCTAATGCGGCTACTATTGATTCTGTTGGTGAGTGTGATGTACCTAAAGCAAGTGGTGACATAGCTGTATCAACCATATCTACACCATTTTCAATACCCTTTAGAATACACATAGATGACAAGCCTGATGTAGAGTGTGTATGAAGATGAATTGGCAAGTCTGTAGCCTTTTTAAGTGCTTTTACAAGGCTTACTGTTTTAGCAGGAGTAAGCAAAGCCGCCATATCCTTAATACAGATTGAATCTGCACCGGCATCAGCTATTCTTTTTGCATACTCTACATAATATTCATCTGTAAAAATGTCACCTACAGTGTAAGAAATTGCAACCTGTGCATGACCTTTTTCTCTGTTAGCTGCCTTAATGGCAGTTTTTAGGTTTTTAATATCGTTAAGAGCATCAAAAATACGAATAATATCAATACCGTTTGCAACCATACGCTGTACAAAATATTCCAATACATCGTCAGCGTAATGACGATAACCAAGCATATTTTGACCTCGAAAAAGCATTTGAAGCTTTGTATTAGGGCATTTATCTCTAATAATTCTTAGTCTTTCCCATGGGTCTTCATTTAAAAATCTAAGGCAAGAGTCAAAAGTTGCTCCACCCCAGCACTCCAATGAATAAAATCCAACCTTGTCCAGCTTGTCAAGAATAGGTAGCATATCCTCTGTTGCCATTCTTGTAGCAAACAATGACTGGTGTGCATCACGAAGCACTGTTTCTGTAATACCTATTTTTTTTGGCATTTTAGCACATTCCTTTCAGTTTGGATTTATTAGCTGATTGTAATTAGAGTAGCACCTGCGTCTACATTTTGTCCCTTTGATGCAACAACACTTTCAACCTTACCATCAACAGGAGCAAAAATTTCGTTCTCCATTTTCATAGCCTCTAGTATAATTACGCAATCACCTTTTTTAACAGTTTGTCCTACAGCAACCTTAATGTCTAATACAACACCAGGCATTGGTGCTGTTACAGGTGTGCCTTTAGCACTGCTTGCAGCAGGAGCTGGTGCAGGAGCTGGTGCTGGTGCTGCTACAGGAGCTGGTGCACTTGCAACAGGTGCAGAACTGCCACCCAACTCTTCAACCTGAACATCATAGCTTGTACCGTTTACTGTAATTCTAAGATTTTTCATTGTATTCATCCCTCTTTATACCATAATTTTTAATCTTTATTAAATAGTACCGTGCTTCTTAGGCATTGTTGCAACTCTCTTGCCAGCTAGCATTTCAAGTGCAGAATATACCTTAAAGCGAATATCTTTACTAGCAATAATATCATTAACATAACCAGCAGCAGCGGCCTTCACAGCAGAACACTCTTCTTTTTCGTACTGTGCAACAACCTTTGCTCTCTCGTCCTTTGGAACATTCATCTTATCTGCCCACATAATAGCGGCACCTGTAACAGGAGCAAGTGGAGAGATAACAGCATTTTCTACAGCAAAGGTTATATCTGCATTAGCGGCAGCACCTGCAACAGCAATATAAAAAGCACCATAAGCCTTACCTGTAACTACAGTAGCTTTAACAGTTGTTGCGTCTGCATAAGCAGAAGTTACTTTTGTTGCCTCTTTTACAGTTGTAAAGCCCTCGCTATTTGCAAAGGTAACAACAGGAATAGCAAAAGCATCGCAAAAGCTTACAAAGTCTGCAATTTTGCTTGCAGAATCAGCATCGAGCATACCACCCTTTGTAGCAACAATGCCTGCAACAGCACCAACAATTCTACCTAAACCAACTACAGCCTGATTACCATAGCTTTCTTTAACCTCAACAAAAGTATTAGCATCTACAACCTCTTTAATTGGGCATTTACCGTCACCTTCTGCCTCGTCAGCGTCCATAATAGGAGCAACACTTAGGTTGTTAGATGGTAAAAGTGTAATAAGCTCTTTAACTTTTTCTATAGCAGTGTTTGTATCTTTAGCTACTATATCAACAATACCCTGACTTTGTGCAGATTTAGCATCTGCATTTTCTCCTGTAACATCAAGAGAAAGCTTAGCTTTTTCTGACATAATAACAAAGTCAGCACTTACAGCATTTAAAGCACCTGTGCCCAAACAGTTACCTAACACAACTGATATTTGAGGAACTACACCTGACAACTTGCTTACACTGTTGATAACCTCACCGTAAGAGCCAAGCATATTAATGCCCTCTGAAAGCTTTGCACCAACAGAATCATACATACCTACAACAGGAGTGCCTGTTTTTTCTGCTAAATCGTATATCTTCTTTAGCTTTGCTGCGTGTGCCTTAGACATAGCACCACCTAAAATATCGCTATTCTGTGCAAAAGCATATACAGGGCAACTATTTACAGTGCCGTAGCCTGCTATAACCTCTGTTGGATTTTCACCTGACATAGTGTAGGCATCTATCTGTGTAAAGGTTCCCTCATCAAATAGATTTGAAAGATTTTTATATGCAGACGATTTTTCAATTTCTGCCTTTATTTTTGACAGATTTTCAATGCTCATCTATTTTCCTCCGTTCTTCCACATAAATTTATATAGTATCATTATAAAATATTTGTCTAAAAACTACAAGTAAAAAATATATTTCAGACTATTTTGTTTAATTTTCGCAGTTTATTCTTAAATATACGTCTGTTTCTGTGCAACTTTAACATTCAACAAGACAATTTATACAATACAACATATTATTTATATACAAATTAATAGTAATCAACCTCTGTTGTATTTGTATTAGCCTGTAAGCGATGCACTTCGTCTTTGGTAAGTTCTCGCCAAGAGCCTGATTTTAAACCGCCAAGCTTAACTTGTCCAATTGCAATTCTTTTTAATCGAGGAACTTCAAGTCCTACCTGTTCACACATTTTTCTAATCTGACGGTTTCTTCCCTCTCGGATAATAAATTCAAGAACACATCTGCCCTCTTGACGCTGTATAACGTGAATTTCAGCAGGAGCAGTTTTTCTTCCGTCAATAACCATACCACTGCTTAATTCTACAAGCTGGTCTTCTGTAACAGCAGGTCTTACTGTAACACGGTAAACCTTATAAACGTGCTTTGAAGGGTGAGTAACCTTATTGGCAAATTCACCGTCGTTTGTCATTAATAGCAAGCCCTCGCTATCTCTGTCTAGTCTGCCTACAGGGTAAATTCTTGCAGGGATATCGCTTACAAGCTCCGCTACACATTTTCTTCCCATTTCGTCGCTCATAGTTGTAACATAGCCACGAGGTTTATTAAGCATTATATAATAACGCTGAGTTTTTGAACCTGATGTTAGCTTTTTGCCTTTAACCGACACTTTATCTCTTGCTGGATTTATCTTATCGCCTATTGTTGCAATTCTGCCATTTACCTTAACCATACCATTAGCAATCATTTCTTCTGATTTTCTTCTGGAGGCAATGCCACAGTCTGCCATATACTTTTGTAATCTTACTAAGTTATTATTTTTCATTAGTATTCCTTCTTTCCGGCGGTACATTTACAATGCTCTGCCTTTTATAAAATTTATGTATTAAAATTTACATTTAAAAATCTCTTTTAAAAATATAATCATAAGTATAGCAACTCTCTGGGGAGTTTATAATTACACAGCTTTCTAACTCTTCTGAATAAGGTAACATAAAGTACCTCTTTGAAATTCCAACAAACATAAGCTTTTTACTTAGTTTTTCTCTTGGTTCGTTCACTGAAAACAGCATATAATTATGAGATTTCATAAACTCTGCTTTTGAAATAAAAGATATTTCGGACCACCTATATTGTTTTTCAAAAAATAAAGTTTTTCTGTATATACCATTTTCATCTATAATACAATAGCCAAGCTTACCTAAATAAATCGATAGCATATAAAAATCTACACTAAAGTAAAGTAACGAAATTAATATATATTTTATCTCAACTCCGTTAAATAAAAGAGTAGTAGCCAGAAAAACAGTAAAAAAATTTATCGAAAAAATAGCAATCAAAAAAATATTTTTAATTATACGGCGTTCATTTTCAAAACGCATTTTAAACACCTATCCTTGTAACTTTAACACTCTATAAAAATTAAGAATATTGACTTATTTAGTTAAAATAAATTTCTAAAAAAATCTGCTATACTTTCAAAAAAACTTTTATTATGTGATTTATATTCTATTTGTTCATTAGTTACCAATGGAATTTCACACAGCTGTTTGTCACCAAGATAATACTTAACTTTGCCTACTATCTCGCCTTTTTCCAGCGGTGCATACAAAAAGCTGTCCATTATAACCTTTTTTGTAACAGCATTATTGTCGGTACTTTCTTTTACATAATCCAAAGACTTAACAGGCTTAATGGTTACCTTATTTTTTGTACCGCCTACAATATCAACATCAACACTATAATCCTTGTCAACATCTGTAACAGCCTGTAGCTTTGAAAAACCATAATTATACATATTTATGTGGTCGTTCCAATCATCAGGTGCTTTTAGTGTTACAGCAACCAACTTTACACCGTCTTTTTCAGCAGATGTAACTAAACATCTGCCCGACTTTTTTGTAAAGCCAGTTTTTCCACCGTTGCAATATTGGTATAAAGACAATAATTTATTATGATTTGAATATGATACAACCATATTTTCAGGATTAATAAACTCCACCTTAACAGTCTTTTGTGCTGTAAGTTTTGCAAAATCCTCGTTTTGCATTGCATAAGCCATTAGCTTAGCCATATCCAGTGCAGTTGAATAATGATTTTCGTCATCTAATCCAGAGGGCGTTACAAAGCTTGTTGATGTCATACCAATTTGTTTTGCCTTGCTGTTCATTAGCTTGGCAAAATTCTCTATAGAGCCTGCTATTGCTATTGCTGTAGCATTGGCGGCGTCATTGCCTGATACTGTCATCATTCCTGTGGCAAGGTCTGTAAGCCTTAGCTTATAGCCCATACCAAGATACATAGACGAGCCCTCGGCTATCATATTTTTATTAAATGTTACTTCCTTGTTATCCGCTTGTGCTTGCTCTAGTGCCAATAACGTTGTCATTATTTTTGTTGTACTTGCCATACTCATTTTAGCAGTAGAGTTCTTCTCGAATATAACTGTACCGTTATTACAGCAGAAAAGCACAGCAGAGGTTGCCGACACATTCACAGTTTTATCTGCTTTTTGAGTTTCTGCCGAAACAGAAAAATTCCCCCAAAAACAGCACACTACCACAGACATAACAAAGCAAAAAGATTTATACAACTTCAAATATACCACTCCTGTTATACTTCTATAGATATACTGCACGAAAACAGTGCAGTTATATCCTAGAAAAGCTTATGCGAAAGTGGTGATTATTATTACATATTTTGTTATTATTCTGCCTTATCTTCTTGCTGTTTAGCCTTATTTTCAGCTGTATTTTCTTTTTTATTATTAAACAAACCTGTTATTTTATCAATCATTTCAGGTGCCATAGCAAGTGCCTTTTCTGCTACAGTTGAATTTGGTGTATCTATGCTTAAAACCTTTGCATTACCGTTAGTGATAACAATAAAAGCCACAGGATTAATAGTTACACCTGCACCTGCACCACCACCAAATAAATCTTTATCTGGTGAAGCCTTTACAACAAAGCTTGAACCACCTGATGCAAAGCCATAAACCACTCTAGACACAGGTATAATAACACTACCGTCTGGTGTTGTTATAGGATCACCTATAACGGTATTTACATCTACCATCTGTTTGATTTTTTCCATAGTTACACCCATAAGACCCTCTAAAGGCTTTTTATTTTCCATTTATCTGCACCGTCCTTAATAATTAATATTTTATTTTATACTCTGTCCAATATAATATGTGCTCTATATCAAAATCTAAGCCTGAGCATTAATATTTATAATCTTCCTCCGTCCATATTAGCTCCATAAGCTTGGTTTTCTATCTCTACTGTGGACATTTTCTCAAAAGCTTCTATAGTATCACAAAGTTTTCTATCGTAATAGCTACAGCAATTATAAATACTATTGCTTTCTTCTCTAAAAAAGGTATTTACTCTTATATCCTTTTTGCCACTGCTTACATACACAATAAAACTAACACCACCCAAATTATGGTTAGTTTTACTACGCATAAGCACATTGGCTTCATCTACTTTAAAGTAAGCACTCATAATTATAAATCTATCCCATTATCATCAGTATCTTCTGATATATTTTTGTTGCTGTCAGCCTCGTTATTGCTGTTATCTTCTGGATTATCATTTTCCTGTTGAGGCAACGGAGGCAGGTCATCTAGTGATTCTAACTGAAAGCACCTTAAAAAATTTTCGGTAGTGCCATACAATAATGGTCTGCCGGGAAGCTCTAATCTTCCCTTTTCTTCTATTAACCCCTTGGTTGTTAAACTACCAACTACACCTGAACAATCAACACCACGCACTTGCTCTACAAATGCTTTAGTTACAGGCTGATTATAAGCTATAACTGCCAAAACCTCTAATGCCGCCTGAGAAAGTGGAGCATTACGCTTTAAATCCATAACTCTGCGAATAAACTCGCCATATTCCTTTTTATTACACATCTGATAGCTTTCCTCTAAACGAATAACTGCTATACCGTGTGTATTTTGTGCATACTCCTCCATAAGCTCTGTTAGAAGCTGTTTTGTTAAGGTAGATTTTATCTCTAACGCTTTTGAAAGAGTTTCTAAATGTACAGGAGCACCATTTGCAAACAGAATAGCCTCTAATGCACATTTAAGCTCTCTATTACTTAAGTTTGACCCTTTCATCTCGCTATTATTCACTTCATTATTACTCGCTACCATTTATTGCTCTTTCCTTTCGTAATAATTTTACATCTGCGTTGTCACCGTCACCCTCTATGCGAATTCTGCTGTTTTTAACAAGCTCCAACACAGCCAAAAAGGTTGCAACAAGCTCCGATTTTGGGCTTCCGTCTTTAAACAAATTGCGATATTTAACAGGTGTACCGTCCCATAGCTGTCTTAAAACATAAACAACCCTTGAGCTTACCGATACAATTTTTCTTTCCACAATTCCACTAAACGCCTCTCGTGGTGGCGGTAACTTATTTTTACCACGCCCTACCGCAGAGATAAATGCCTTTGCTATATCATCTGATTGGTGTTTGCGTGTGTATGTCATATCAAATTTAATGTTAGAAGGTGCCTTTGTAAAAATATCGTATGTTGCCATTTTAGAAAGCTGTGCCGCTATTTTTCTACATTCAGCATATTCTAATAGCTGTCCCTCCAGCTCTTTTTTCAACTCTTCTGCCTCTTCATCATACTTAGGCAAAAGAGAAACAGATTTTATATACACCAAACGAGATGCCATTTCTAAAAATTCGCTGGATACTTCCATTTGATTATCCTGCATTTTGTTTATCTGCTCCATATACTGGTCAAGCAACAAAGCAATTTCAATATCGCAAATGTCCATTTTATGCTTAGCAATAAGCTGTAAAAGCATATCAAGAGGACCTTCAAAATCGCACACCTTATACTGCAAAACAGTGGTTTCCTTACTCATTGGTGCACCTCCCATTCTGTTGCATTTATGCAAACATAGCTGTTAATATCGGACTAAATATTAGTGCTGAAAAATCTATAATCCAGCCTGTAACAACACTTTGTATTCTTACTAGTGGCTCTGATAAAAAACCTGATGTAATTAAAACAATTAACACAATATTGCAAATATACTCGTATCTGTAAAAATCGTTAACAAGTCTGTCTGGTAAAAAAGCAAACAAAATCTTTGAACCGTCTAGTGGTGGAACAGGAATAAGATTAAATACAGCCAAAGAAATATTAATAACTATAAAATAATTTATAAATAAGACTAACGCACCACATATAGTAGCATTCATTACGCCACTATAAAATAAAATAAGTAAAAGTTGATACAAACACGCACCTAAAAATGCGGCAAGCACATTACTTAAAGGACCAGCCAATACACATAAAGCCATACCAGCCTTAGGGTTTTTAAAATTACGAGGGTTTACAGGCACAGGCTTTGCCCAACCAAAGCCTACCAATAAAATCATAATAGCACCAACTTTATCTATATGTGCCATTGGGTTAAATTTTAAACGACCCATATTTTTTGCGGTGTTATCACCCAACTTATAAGCTATAAAACCATGTGCAAGCTCGTGCAAAGGCATAACTAAAAAAACTATCATACATATTGCTAAAACCTGCATTATTGCCTCTTGAAAAGATAAAGAGCCTGATAGCATATATCTTAACATTTTTCAATTTCCTCCTTGACAAAAAAGCGTAAAACTCTTATGATAAAAATATCCTAGTTTATAATAACATATAAATATTAAATTTTCAACGGAATAGATTTATATACAGGTAAAATAGCAAAAGTAAGGCAAAATAAATTTTTAAAAGGTATTGCAATTTTTGTAAAAAGATGTTATGATTATTAACGTTGTATTCATATAAGAGCTTATAAGCACTAAGGAGGTGCCGAGAATGGCAAAATGCGAAATTTGTGGCAAGGGCGTTACTTTTGGTATTAAAGTATCTCACTCACACAGAAGATCAAACAGAACATGGAAGCCAAACGTTCAGCGTGTAAAGGCTATTGTTGATGGCTCACCAAAGCGTGTTTACGCTTGTACTCGTTGCCTACGTTCAGGTAAGGTAACAAGAGCTATTGCAGCTGCACCTGCTTCTGTAGAGGAATAATTAATAATTGAAGCTTTTGGGACACCCTTTGTTGAGGTGTCCCTATTGCTTTTTCTAAGAAAATATTATTAAATTATTTGCAAAAAGTCGACTTGAAGTTTTTCCAAGTCGACTTTTTTATATTGCATATTCTTTTTATGTAGATTAAGCAACCTTGCTGTTGGCTTCTGACTCTGGAACGTCATTTTGTACAACAGGTTCAAGCAAAGTAAGTAAAAATTGGCTCTGGTTTTGCACAGTTTCCTTTATTTTTCTATTTCGATTTTCTGTTGCATTTTTTCTGTAATTTAGATACATAGCTTGCTCTGTATTTGTAGCAAGGGAAATATCAACTATAAAAACAAACAAATTCGCCACAGCAGAAAAGAACTTTTTAATTTTATTTTCTATATATTCCATAGTTGTACTATTTATTACCCAAAGTAATTTTCTTGTTGCTAGCAGTAAAAGTGTAATTATACAAAAATTCATCATTTCCAAACATCTCCTTTACAATATATATTATACACTACATATTGTACGATATTTGGGACATTTGCTGTTATTTTGGCAACAGATTAAAAAAATTATGATTTTTTATAATTTTTACCTATTCTTTTTACCGTGTCTTTAAACTCTTGCACTACACTATCAGGAGAAACTAATGTTACTTCGTCACCTAAACCAAAAAACCAACCGAAAAATTGTTGACTAACATAAACCTTAACAGTTATCAAGCATTTATTTTTGCCGATTCTTTTAAGAGTATAGTCTTTACCAAATTTATCAATAACAGGTCCGATAAGATGGTCTGGTATAGAAAATTGAACCTCCTGTACTGTGTCTGCACCAAACATACCAAAGGTGCGTTTTACATAGGTTGAAAGGTCAAAGCCCTCAAAGGCTTTTTCCCCATGGCAATCCTCATCTATAATTTGAACATCTTTAATTTTATCTACACGATAGTGCTTTATTCTTTCAGCATCACTATCGTAGGCTATAAGATAATATTTTTCATCGTCCCACAGCATACACCAAGGACTTAATATGTAACGACGACCATCTTTTTTAGGACGAATTTCAGCCTTGTAGGGGGCACTTTTTGTTACCACCCACTCGTAATAATTAAATGAAATCTGCTTTTTATCTTGAATTGCTCGGTGAATTTTATCTATGCTGTAATAGATAGTTTCGTTATCGCTTTTAGAGCGTTTTTCAATATAAACAGAACGCTGTAGCTCTTTTGCTTGATTAACACTTACCTCTTTTTCAAGCTTTTTAATAAGCTGAGCAGTTTTTTTATGGGTGATAAAACGAGTAGATTGAATAGCATCAACCATTAGCTTTACCTCGGCAAGCTGATACTTTCTGCCACCTATTAGTTTATATTCGTGACCTCTGGAAGTTCTGCCTGATATAATTTCATAGCCTGCACTATTTAACAATTCAAAATCAGAATAAAGACTTTTACGCTCAGCTGAAATACCATATTGATTTAGTTGTGCAATAATTTCAGCCAGTGTTATTCCATATTCGTCGTCTGTTTTTTCTTCCAGAATTTTTATTAAATATAACAGCTTTAGCTTTTGATTTACCGATTTTGACATTTCATCACCCTGTTATTTTTTATATTGCTTACTCTCTTATTAGGTTATTCTCAGCAAGATATTCGTCATAACCTGATGTAATATCCTTAATACCGTCCTCTTGAATAAAGATAATTCTATTTGCAACTGTAGATATAAACTCGTGGTCGTGTGATGTAAATAGTACAATACCAGGGAAGTTAGTTAAGCCCTTGTTAACAGCTGTAATAGATTCAAGGTCTAAATGGTTAGTAGGCTGGTCAAGTACAAGAACATTTGCACCGCCCATCATCATTCTTGAAAGCATACAACGAACCTTTTCGCCACCGCTAAGTACCTTTACTGGCTTGAAAACATCTTCACCGCTAAATAACATTCTACCTAAGAAGCCTCTTAAATAGGTTTCTGTATGGTCTGAACCATTGTTGTATTGCTCTAACCAATCTAAAATAGAGTCGTTACAATCGTTGAAAAACTCTGAGTTATCCTTAGGGAAGTAAGAAGTGCTTGTGCTTACACCCCACTTAAATGTACCTGCATCTGCCTTATCTTTTTCCATAAGAATTTCAAACAAAGCAGTTACAGAAGTTTCTTTGTCGCTGATAAAGGCAATTTTGTCGCCCTTTTCAACTCTGAATGAAACATTATTAAGAACCTGCTCACCGTCGATAGTTTTTGAAATACCCTCTACTGCAAGAATTTCCTTACCAACTTCTCTATCCTGATTAAAGCCTACAAATGGGTATCTTCTGCTTGAAGCCGGCATTTCTTCAACTGTAAGCTTGTCAAGTAGCTTTCTTCTTGAAGTAGCCTGCTTAGATTTTGATTTATTTGCAGAGAATCGAGCAATAAAGTTTTGAAGCTCTTTAATTTTCTCTTCATTTTTCTTATTCTGCTGTTTTATCATAGCCTGTACCATTTGGCTTGACTCGTACCAGAATTCATAGTTACCAACATACATCTTAATCTTGCCGTAGTCAATATCTACCATATGAGTACATACTGTGTTTAAGAAATGACGGTCGTGGCTTACTACAATAACAGTGCCTTCATAATCCATTAGAAAATCCTCTAACCAAGAGATAGCCATAATATCAAGGTTGTTAGTAGGCTCGTCCATCATTAAGATTTCAGGGTTACCAAACAAAGCCTGTGCAAGCAACACCTTAACTTTTTCGTTACCTGTAAGATTGCACATTTGTGAGTATAGAATATCTTCAGTTAAGCCCAAGCCTTGAATTAGCTTAGAAGCATCGCTTTCAGCTTCCCAACCGTCCATTTCAGCAAATTCAGCCTCAAGCTCGCTGGCTCTTATACCGTCCTCGTCGCTAAAATCAGGCTTTGCATATAGCTCGTCCTTTTCTTTCATTATGTTATAAAGCTTCATATTACCCATAATAACGGTATCAAGCACAGTATATTCGTCAAAAGCAAAATGGTCCTGCTTTAGTACGCTCATACGCTCACCGTCAGGGATAATAACATCACCTGTAGTAGGCTCTAGCTCGCCTGTTAAAACCTTTAAAAAGGTAGACTTACCTGCACCATTTGCACCTATTACACCATAGCAATTGCCTGGAGTAAACTTTAAATCAACCTCTTTAAATAAATCTGTACCACTAAAATTAACACTTACATTTGAAACTGTAATCATTTTATTTCTTCAATTCCTTTTCATAATTATTTATAAATTTCATTTGATTATATCATTTATCCGCTTTATTCTCAATATATAAAGGTAAAGATATTTTAATTATCATAAAGTTTGTTAAGTATTGCCAAATTTATAAAGAAACACTACCCAAAAACAAAAGTTTTTAGATAGTGCTATATTGTTCAACTATTTTGTTCCCCTAAAGAAATTTTTGATATCGTTATAAATTTCAACTATTTTAAATTTATATTCATATTGCTTGCCTTTTTCTGTAATAGCAAGCTGATTATTATTAAGGATATCTGACAAATTGCTGTTATTTTCTTCTGCTATTGAAAAGCACATAGGGGGAAACATAACACACCACCAATTATGCCCCTCGCCCTCGCCTATAGTTATTCTAAGAGCATCGTAATTGCCTGCCGGAAGAATAAAATTATCGTATTCACGAGTATTAAAATACATATCTTCCCTTACTTGTCCCTGTATAGTGTAATCATAGCCTAAGCTATACACATATTTTTGTGCCTTTTCTACTATTAAGTCAAGATTAGTTTTTGCAATATGCTCGGCTTCAATAAGATTATCTGCTTGACTAAACATATCTGATGATATATCCAAAATATAATCACGAACTTTTAATTTAAGTTTTTGGTCCTCTTCACTGTCTGAATTTGCAAGTATATGAAGTCTTAACAAACGATTGCTTATATCCTCGCACTCTGCTATAAATATAGTTTGAGAAATAACAAACGCTAAAACAAAACCAAGTAATAATGCTTTTAAAATTCTTTTCATAAAAATAACTGTCCTTTCATTATGTATTTTTGCTTTCTACATAATTATGGACAGTTATTTTGTAAATTATTCAATTACAATGTTTTTATTCTGCTACAATACAGCCATAGTCACAGCATTGAGTAATATACACATCTTTATATTGCTGTTCTAAATCCTTTAAGGCAAGGTTTGCCTTTTCTATATCGTTAAATATTCCGTATACAGTAGGACCACTACCACTCATTACAGCTGATAAGGCTCCACTTTTTAGCATATCAGCTTTTATCTGCTGTACTTGTTCAAGCATTAAAAGACTGTCAAAATCGTTATACAATCCGTTACAAAATTCTGATATATTATTATCTTCCAATGCAGATATTACAGCTGTACTGTGAGCAACATTAGAATACGCTCTGCTGTCTGACAATTTGTAAGCTTGTGGAGTAGACACATTAATATTAGGTTTACATAACAATATATAATAATCCTTAAAAGGAAAGCTGTGTGGGATTTTTTTCAAATCTGTTCCTATACCTGTAGCAAGCATAGTACCACCATAAAGGCAAAATGGAACATCTGCACCTATTTTGGCACCTATTTCTGCAAGCTGGTCTATGGTAAGCTGTGTATTAAATATTTTATTTAAAGCAACTAAAACAGCAGCACCGTCGGTACTTCCTCCTGCTAGTCCTGCCTGTGCAGGTATATGCTTTTCTATATGCACCTTTGCACCAAAGCTAAGCCCTGTTTTTTCTGCAAATAACTGAACAGCTTTATAGGCTGTATTACTGCTATTACAAGGAATATCTTCTTTATTACAGGTTAAGGTAATTTCGCTACCCTTGTCCACCTCTACAGTAACTTCGTCAAATAGATTTACAGACTGCATTACCATATCAACAGTATGATAACCATTGTCTAACTTTCCTGTTATATCCAGTGTAAAATTAATTTTTGCCGGTGCTAAAACCTTTACCATTTTATGACCCCCAAAATCATTTTTGGTTACCAATTTCCTTTAAAAATTCTTCTATTCTGTCTAATGCTTCTCTAATGTGGTTAATAGAGAATGAATAAGAAACTCTTACAAAGCCCTCGCCACTATCACCAAAAGCATTACCAGGTACTACTGCAACACTTTTAGCCTGTAAAAGCTTCATACAAAAATCCTCTGACGATAACCCTGTGCTTTTAATGCAAGGAAAAACATAAAATGCTCCCTCTGGCTCAAAACAGCTTAATCCCATTTCTCTAAAACGCTTTACTACCAAGCGTCTACGCATATCATATTCATCACGCATCTTTGCTATATCTTTATCACCGTGTTTAAGTGCTTCTATAGCTGCATACTGTGCAGTTGTAGGGGCACTCATAATAGCAAACTGATGTAGCTTTGTCATTGCATCTGCTATAGGAGTTGGAGCAAGAGCATAGCCTAATCTCCAGCCTGTCATTGAATACGATTTTGAAAAACCGCTTACTACTACAGTTCTCTCCTGCATACCTTCTATTGAGGCAAAAGACGTATGTTGTTTGCCATTGTATGTAAGCTCTGCATATATCTCGTCAGAAATTACTATAAGATTATACTTTTCAACCAGCTTTGCTATTTTTTCAAGCTCTTCCCTTTCCATAATAGCACCTGTTGGGTTATTAGGAAACGGCAATACCAACAGCTTTGATTTTGGTGTAATAGCCTTTTCTAACAGCTGTGGTGTAAGCTTAAAATTGTCCTCTTCTTTAGTTTCTACAGGCACAGCAACACCGTCGGCTATTTGCACTAATGGCTCGTAGCAAACAAAGCTTGGCTGTGGAATAAGCACCTCGTCACCAAAATTAATAAGAGTACGCATTGCTAAATCTATAGCTTCAGAGCCACCTACTGTTACTAAGCAGTTATCGGTTGCATTGTACTCAACATTAAATTTTCTTTTAAAATATGTACAAATTTCCTCACGCAATATTGTTAGACCTTTATTAGAGGTATATTTAGTGTCACCTGCTTGTAGTGACCTTATCCCCTCTTCTCTAACGTGCCATGGGGTTTTAAAATCAGGCTCTCCAATACTAAGTGATATAACATTATCCATTTCGCTTGCAATGTCAAAAAACTTTCTTATACCAGAGGGCTTAATAGACTTTATTTTTTCGTTAATTACCTTGCTATAATCTATCACAATACAATACTCCTTTTGTCCTGTTCCTCATCAAGGTTGTCAAAAACTATTCCTCTTTCTTTATATGTTCTTAACTTAAAATGTGTATTTGTTGCCAAAACACCTTCAAGAGTTGAAAGCTTTCTTGCTACAAACATTGCAATATCTGTTACACTTTCGCCCTTTACGCACACCATAAGGTCAAAAGAGCCTGCCATTAAATATACTGATTCTACCTCTTCAAAAGCCATAACCTGCTTTGCAGTTTCGTCAAAGCCTGTATCTTTACGTGGTTTAACCTTTAATTCTATAAATGCAGTAGTTTCGGCACCCTGCACTTTATCGTAATCAATTACAGCCTTATAGCCTTTTATTATACCTTTAGCCTCGTACTCTTTTATCATTTTCTCTACATATTCAACAGGCTCGTTTATCATTGTTGCAATTTCCTGATGTGTAAGTCTGCTATTTTCGTTTAATAGATTTAATATTTTATCCATAGTCAATTACTCCTATCAACAAACCAATTATTTGTGTTTACTTGTTTATTATAATACAATTTTTTCTTAGTGTCTATAATAAGTTGATTGAACAAATTTCTTATCTATACATTATTGGTTTATTATGTTATAATTCAACTTATGCGAAATTACGACATAATAAAACAAGAAAAGATGTGATGATTTGACAAAGAATGTTATAAAACTAGCTTTTATTAAATCTTTACCTGTTTTAGCAGGATATTTAGCCCTTGGCATAGGTTTTGGAATATTGCTGGAGAAAAATGGTTTTGGTGTATTGTGGGCGTTTATTATGAGCATTACAATGTATGCAGGTACAGGGCAATATGTAGGTGTAGGCTTACTTGCAAGTAGTGCTTCAATAATTATGACTGCACTAACTACATTAATGGTAAACGCACGACATCTTTTTTACAGTATATCTATGATAGAAAAATACCGTGGTGCAGGGAAGAAAAAGCTATATTTAATGTTTTCTCTTACTGACGAAACATATTCACTGCTGTGCGACGGTCACTCCCCAGAGGGAGAAAATCCCCATATTTATCGTGTTTTAGTTTCTTTCTTTGACCATTGCTATTGGATTATGGGCTGTACATTGGGAGCGTGGCTAGGTTCTGTTATTACATTTGATACAACAGGTATAGATTTTTCTATGACTGCACTATTTGTGACAGTTTTTATTGAACAATGGCTTACTACTAAAAATCATATTCCTGCAATATTAGGGGTAGTAGCTACAGCTATATGCTTATGTATTTTTGGCAGTGAAATATTTCTTATTCCGTCTATGGTTATTATTACAATAGTGCTTTTATTTATGCGAAATAAAAACGAAAAAACTCAGGAGGTTGAAAATGGATAAACTACATTCTATATTACTTATAGTAGTAATGGCATCTGTTACATTTTTAACCAGAGCACTACCTTTTATAATATTTAACGGAAAAAGAGAAACTCCAAAGGCTATTACATATTTAGGCACTGTTTTACCATTTTCTATAATGGGTATGCTTATTGTATATTGTTTTAAAGATGTTTCTTTTTTTCAAGCACCTTTTGGGTTACCGCAAATTATAGCCATAATAATTGTTGCAGTTCTTCATATTTGGAAACGCAACACTCTTTTAAGTATAGTAGGTGGAACAATAAGCTATATGCTTTTAGTGCAAATGGTATTTATATAATAGGAGGTTTTAAAATGAATATACCAAAAGACCCAGTTATGCTTTTATCTTACATTAATACTCAGTTAAGAGATTATTATTCTTCCCTTACTGCTTTATGTGACGACAAAAATTTAAACATAACCGAAATAACAGAAAAGCTAAAATTCATAAATTACGAATATGATGAACAGCTTAATAAATTTATATAATGATATGTTTATTTATATTAACACTAAACTCTAATTAAAAACTAGAAAAAGTTAATTAAAGTTTAATTGTACAGTAGCATTGTGGGGAGTCGGTGGGATTGTTTGCTACCAGAAAGCATCGCCGTTTAACTCAAAATAAAGCTATGACAATCCCTCAGTCAGCTTTGCTGACAGCTCCCTTTACACAAGGGAGCCTATACGCTATATCATCTTT
>JAXJTR010000037.1:0-2600 GCA_036309465.1 Acutalibacteraceae bacterium | reverse complement strand
TAATACTCCTTTAACAAATATTCCTTATGATTGTGTACATAGGTGGTATTGAATATAACCTCGCATAATCTGCCACGCTTGTACACATACTCAACCCTATCGCCGGATACAAATTCTATTATCGGATACTGGGAAATATCTGTATCAATGCTGATTTTAAAGGCACCGTCACCAATGTACAGGGTCTTTTTAAGTGCATCCGCAACAAGCTGTTTAAAGCTGTTTTCATTTTCGATGTTCTCCCACACATCAGCGTACTGCTCTGGCATTTCAATATCCTGCATATCTGCCATTACAACCGAGGTAAGCACATCTACAATAAGCTTTGGTAAGCCTGTATGTATTTTGCGTATCTCCATACCAGAAGTAGACGAGGCACGCCAAAAGGTTGTGTTGTCTCCTGGTATCTGTCTGTATAGCTGAGTAAGCTCCTCGCTTTTGCCTCTGTACCAAATACTATTTTTGATTGCGTTGCCGTAAAAATCAAGCGTTTCATTTATCGTTATCTGTGATGATTGTGCAGGCTCTATTCTTAGCCAGCTTCTTATCATATTTATCACCTTATCAGTTATTTTCATTTCTCTACTCCTATGTGTGATTTGTAAGGGATAAAGGCATATTGAGTTGAGTTAACCATATGATCATTACCGTCCTCGGGCTTATTGTCCTTATCCTCCTGCCAGCTATATGTTTCAAGCTCGTGTATGTAGTTTTTACAGGTGTCTACCACCAAATAATTATCGTGTTCAAACCAGCCTAGCTGTAAAATAATACGGTCTATGTTGGTTATTTTCTTGTATGAGTTGTTGAAGATATAAATACAGCTACTATGCTTTCGCTTGTATTTGTTGAGCTCTGTAATTGTTGCTTGGTCTGCGTTATCAATAAATACATTTCTTGCAAGCCCCCAGTCTTTTGTGTTACGGTCGAGAAAATCTATAAAATTTACAACTGTATCACTTGGGGCAATAGGGATTTGAAGCTCTGCATTGTTGTATACCTTTTCATCAAGTACAAAGCACCTGCCTTTGTTTGTAATACCTATAAAAGACATTGCGATTGTGTCAGGAGATTTACTTGAATATGCTGTATCAAGTCCGGCAGAAAACCACTTGAAAACCTCGCCATTTTCTCCGGCAATGAATTTTCGTGCAGATACCTTAGTAACCTTATGTCTAGTATCAAAATTACTGAATACAAGTCCTGTGGCTCTGCCTCGCAAGCCTTGAATTTTATTTTTCCATAGTTTAGTACCTTTAGGAACATTAAGCTTAATTTGCTCTATCTTTTCAGCAGACAAGCCTGCATTATGAGCAAAAGAAAAGAACCAATGTACCCAACCGGGCTTTGGTTCTTCACTAAGCATATCGTTTATTTCTTGTGGTGCGTCCTTTACATATTCGGGTAGCGGACGACTACAGTTGATATATTCCTTGTACACTGGCAAGCTTGGGTCATCTGGGTTAAGCGTTGCCATAAAGTAATCGCAACGCATTGAAGCTTCACGAACAAAGTCAATATCGGCTGTGTTAATCTCGTCAATATACAAGCAACCATACTGACCACCTAAAGCCTTCTGCCATTTCTTTTTGTCGCCATAGCCCATTACATAAACAATCTTATCACCCTTTGATGTATGATACAAAATATGAGGTATCTTCTCATCCTTTGTACCGTTACCGTTATACTCAGTGAGAATACCAAAGTTGTCTATAATGCCTAGGTCCTTATTGATAACATTCTTCTCGGCTGTACCAGTATCCTTAGCAGCGATTATATGGTATTTCTTAGGACTTCGAGCTATTTTCAAAAAGAATTTGAATACTCCTACTGTTGTTTTTCCTGCTGCAGTTGTGCTAACCCTCCAAGAATTCTACTGGTGCATTATGTTTTAAGAATGCTTTATATTTTTGTGAAAGTGTTAATTTGTTTGAATTCATTGGAAATAATCACCACCTATCCGTCATCTGACATCTGCCTTATTAAATCGTCTAATTTTGATGTTTCGGCTTCAAGTGAGCCATTCACTTCAACTTTTTCTTTAAACATTCCAAAACGTTTACCAAGCAGTTCGGCAGCCTTTAATCTGTCTTTTTCAGATGGATGCTTTGATATTGCTCTAGCCTCTGACATTCCATCTCCTATAAATTCAGTTACAATTTCTTCGCCTGAACTTTCGCCACGCAGGACAGAGGTTAGATACTCCATAATCTCTCTAACATCTGCTGTACGCTCGTTGTGTAGGGCTTCTAACTGGGTGTCAATGTAGTTTTTGATGTTAGCATTTGTTAGCAGTCTTGAGCTATTCGCTCTTGCAACTTCATCTTTTTTTACTTTTGGATAGGCTACTTTATACGCTCTAGTAGCGTTCAAATCTTTCAAATATTCATCACAAAAAATTCTTTGTTTTTCCGTCATAGAGTATCACCTCTTTTCACTGATTTAAGGGTAAAACAAAACCAGCACCCTTGATTAAGTGCTGGTTTTGTAAAAGTAAAAGGTATATATAAAATAAGGAGTAAGCTAATTTTTGCAAGTTGTTGGCGGTGGAGCACCGAGCAAGTAAAGGTACTCTCATCCGCCCTCAATTTACATTATAC
>JAXJTR010000036.1:0-5729 GCA_036309465.1 Acutalibacteraceae bacterium | reverse complement strand
TATCCTCGTAGAATATTTAACGGCTTATCGGCAAATATGATGATCCAAAAATTAAATATCGCTTAACTTTTTTGTGGACATTTTATATTGCAATTTAGATGTTCGCTTTTTCTTGAAAAAAATCAAACTATATGCTATAATTGCTGTATCATCGAAACTATCATTAGTTTATTTGAAGTGCCGTTTAGAGCACTTGAGTTAGCTTACTTCATTTTTATGAAGTGAGACTTGAAGACAAACTCAGTTTGTCGATTCAAAGGGATAACTATATCCTTTTTTGAAAAAGCTTATAGCTATATAATTATTTTGTTAATAACACTTACTTAATGTTTGGAAAAACATCAAGTAGGTGTTTTTTTATTTTATAAAATAAATTTAAGAAAGGAAAAGTCAGTAAATAGTCATCTCTGGCAAAGCAAAAAAATTAAGTCCTGAAACAATAGGCAAAGGAGATTAAAAAATGGAAACTCTATTAAAAAATTTTGAAAAGTTCCTAAATGAAAATGCAGAAAAGAAAGTCCCTTATTGGGCAAACGAGGAGAATGTAAAAAAATCTCTTCAAAACACAACAAATCCAAATGGTGAAATCAGAGTATTTCTACCTCAGACTGTTCGTGTAGCGTGGTTTAACGCCTGTAACCCTAACGCAAAGGTAAAGGTTACTCTAAAGAAGTATGAGGAGGGTACGGCTTGGTCAGAAGCACATATTACTACCATAGATGGAGCAGAAGCTAATTCTTTGGCATCCTGTTCTATTGATGAACAAAGTGGGTTTTATGATGCTGTTGAAGGTTCACAAATCAGAGCAGTGGCCCAGTGTGCAAAATTCCTAGGTTATTTTCTACCTGAAGAAATATCAGGTGCATTAATTCCTAGTACACAGAAAGCAATCACTCCACCCGAAGAAAAGTCTAAGCTTGACGAAATGTTAAGCGAGTCTGATGAGATTGATGAGCCTCTTTCAGACGAAGTGATGGACGAACCTCAAGAGAAAGCTACTCAAAAAGCTTTGCTAGAAAAAGAAGAGCATGTAAGTAACAGAGAATCCTTAAAAGCTAGTAAAGCTATTTTAGGTTCTACCAGAAAAGCTTCTGAAATCAGCGAAGAAAAGAAAAATAGGCTAGAGCAAATATTCCAGGAAGCAGTATCAAGCTATGGTTCTCAACAACTACTTGAACGATGCCGAGATACTACCATCAAAGATGGAAAGCATAATGGAAAAACACTTGGTGCTGTATTGGTAGAAGATACATCTTACCTTCTATGGCTTGTTTCAAAAAAGGCTTCAACAGATTTAGGTAAGAGAGCTTATATGCTTCTTCGTATGAACAACAAAATATAATATAAGGAGAGAAAATAATGGATACAAATACAGTTATGAAAAACAAGGAAACCTTTTTAGCACTAGCCAATAAAAACATAAAAAGAAAAGGAATTGAAAATCTCCTTAAATGGCTAGAAAAGACAGATTTCTTTACTGCTCCTGCTTCTACAAAGTATCATTCTTATTTTGAGGGTGGACTTTGCGAGCATTCACTAAAGGTGTACGATAATCTTTGTCACCTGGTTCAGTGGAAAATGAACTCAGGTCAAGAGCTAGATGCTGCTACTATTGAAAGTATAACTATTATCGCTCTTTTTCACGATATTTCAAAGATCGGTAAATATGAAATTTCTTTCAGAAATTCTAAAAACGAAAAAGGCGAATGGGAAAAAGTTCCTTATTATGCTTATACTAATGAGAAATCAAAAATCTTATTAGGTCATGCTGAAACAAGCATATTTATGCTTCAGAAATTTTTATTATTAACTTTAGAAGAAGCGACCTCAATAAGATGGCACATGGGAGCTTATGATACTTCTGTAAAGGGTGGAGATAGGGAATATTCTGCTGCCCTTCAAAAATGCCCTATTGCAATGCTTACTCATATTGCTGATGATATGTCTGCGACTTTAGATGAGGTTCAGTAATGGCTTCTATAAGTGTAACAATGGAGGATGTAGTGAGGGAACTACATCTCTCATTGTATAAAAACCGAGGAACATCTTCTGATTACATTTGTCCTTTCTGCAAAACTTTAACTGGTAAGAAACACCCTAAATTAAACATCAATTACCACAAGCAAACATTCAAATGTTTCTCGTGCGACCATAAAGGTGGTATGTTTGATTTATATTCTTATTATCAGATTGAAGTTGTAGGAAATCCTAATTATATAGGTAATCCAAAGTCTGACGAAAATCGAAAGCAAGCTCGTAACGACCTTGTTCAGACACTCGGAGGATATGATGAAAGAAAGATGGCAAGTAGAAACAATACTATAAAAGCTAATAGAGAAAAAATAAAAAAAGAAACCGCTATTGAAAGTATTTATAATGTAGATAAATGCAATATAGTGTACCGTTCACTATTAAAAATCTGTTCTCTGTCAAAGGCTCATAAACTTAATTTATTAGAGCGTGGAATGACAGAAACAGATATTCAAAAATATCTGCTAAAAAGTGTTCCGGTTATAATGACAAGTACCATTCTAAGGAGAATATCGGAAGAAACTGGAATCTCTGATTTTGAAGGAGTTCCTGGTTTTTATTACAACGATACATCACTTCAATGGGAGCTTGTGTTTAACAAGTATTATAAAGGAATTTTAATTCCTTATTATGACTTAGATGGGAAAATAAGTGGCTTACAAATAAGACTTGATAATCCTCAAGATAATAGATATTTTTGGGTATCATCAAAGGACAAAAATAGAGGAACAGGGGCTAAATCACTTCCTTGTTACTTACCTAGTAATAAAAAAACAGATACCATAATCATAACCGAAGGAGCTTTAAAAGCTATGGTATCACAATCATTAAATGACTGTTCCTTTTTGGCTATTGCTGGAGTTAATAATCAAGATGGCATAACTGAAGCATTGCATAAATTACCTTACACAAAGGTTTACACTGCTTTTGATATGGACTATCTTGAAAACCCTAATGTTCAGGAAGCCAAAGAAAAATTAACGAAAAAAATTAAAGATGCAAATAAAGTCACTAAAGACCTGACTTGGAATCCACAATACAAAGGGTTAGATGACTATTTGCTATATAAGAAAAGAAATAAAATTACTGCTTCGACTTAATAGGGGCAGTAATTTTTTATTACAGGAGGAAAACATAATGGAAAAATATAATCTATCAATAAACAAGCTTTTATCAACTGCTCTTAAATGTGCTTCATCATCCTTTGCAGCACATTTAGATGACGAACTTTTCTCTATAGACTTTAGAGAGGGTTTATCTTTAGGTATTTCTTGCGATTATTTTATTACAGGCAATAAAGAAAACCTATCACTTACTCTGTCTCCAGAAATGATAAAAAGACTTCTATCTTCTCAAACAGATACACAGATATCAATAAATATCAACGACACGACTGTTGTATTTAAAGAGGGAAGATCCAAAACAAGCTTTCCTTTGGTGTCGGAAGAATACAATAAAAAAGCTTTACCAACACAGGCAATAAGTAATGAACTGCATATATCTGCTAAATACTTGCTATATGCCTTAAAACGCACTATATTTGCATTGCCTAAGAAGAACACTTCAGAGCCTTTGAATAATTTTATGTTTAGTGCTAATGGAAACAAAGTAAGAATTGCAACAAGTGATTCCTTTAAATATGCCAGTCAGTTAATTGATTGTAGCACTACTTGTAAAGAAGATTTTTCAATTCATTCTTTTGTAATGATAAAATTAATGCCTTTAATCCAGAACGCAATAGAGGAAAATGAAGATGAAGAGATCGTTTTTTCATTTTATTCTGGTATAGATAAAATGAAAATTAGCTCCTCATTATTTACTGCAATATGTAACTATACTAATTCTGTAAAGCTAAATGGCGAAACACTGCTTTCTACAAAAATGGATTACCACCAGATTAACCATAGAGAATTCTTAGAAACGATGAAAAGAATAATACCTTTTGTTTCTACCTCAAATACTAAACTGAATCTTGATTTCGGTGAAACAGATATCGTAAAAATCAGCTATAAGTCTGCTTCAGTAGAGATTGATGAGCTAGTATCAATGACATCAGATAAATCAGCGTACAGAGAGGTAATTTCGCTTAATGCCAGCTTTCTTAATGAATTTGCAGAGCTTGAGAGCGAACATATAAAGCTAGGAATAAAAAACAACAGAAGCCCTGTGTATATTTATGCTGACAATGGTTTTGAAGGTTTGTTATGCCCAACTATTACAAGATAAGGGGGAGTTATATGACAAAACAACCTGTATATCATCAGGGAGAAATCGTATATATCCCACCCAAAGAAGGTGTAAGCAAAAATCTTGTGAACAGAGATAGACCGGCAATAGTTATTTCGAGAAATAGTATCGCTGAAAAAGCTAATTTCATTAGTGTAGTTTACCTTACTTCGCAGGAGAAAAATGATATGGGTTCTCATGTAGAGTTATTTGTAAACGGACAAAGAAGCATTGCTCTATGCGAACAAATTACCTCTATCCCAAAAGATGAAGTTGGAAAATCTCTAGGAAAACTGAGAAAAGGTGATATGTTTAAGGTAGCGTTAGGTATCTTATGGGCTAATGTTCCCGAAACAATCTATGATGCTGCAAAAGCGTTTAAACTATTAATGAAAAATATATAAATTCCCATTATATATTTTGAATAAATATGATATAATAAAGGAGAAAAGAAAAAATGAATAATGAACAGAGGAAATACAAAGACACTATATTTAGAAGTGTCTTTAGCAATCCTGCTGATGCTATTGACCTTTATAATCAAATTTCGGATACTAAAATCAATAGTGATGCTCCAGTAGAAATCGTGATACTTACCGATGAATTGTATGTAAAGCAACTGAACGACCTTGGCTTACTTATAGATAATAAGCTTATTGTTCTTGTTGAACAGCAAAGTACATACAGTAAAAATCTTCCTCTTAGATTGTTAATGTATATTGCAAGAGAATACGAGAAGGTGTTGGACAAAAAAGCTTTGTATCGAAGTAAAAAAGTTGACATTCCTAATCCAGAGTTTTTTGTTCTGTACAACGGAAGCAGACCACTTAATGATTGGAAACAAACACTGAGACTTAGCGATTTGTATGTAACAAAACAGCACACTCCTTCTCTTGAGCTTACTGTAACGCTGATTGATATTAACTCTTCACAGTTCAAAATAGCTAAAAACTCTACTTTACAACAGTATATAACTGCTATAAAAGAGTTTAAAAACTGTCACGAAACAGACGGTGATATGGTTAAGTGTATTGATAATTTAATTAAACAAAACATTTTAAAAAATTTTTAGAAAAAAATTCAAGTGAGGTGCTAAATATGATCACTTATGAAATTACTCAAGAAGAATATGACGAAATTCTTAGAGAAGAAGGTAGAGAAGAAGGCATTGAACAAGGCAAAGAAGAGCTGATTAAAGACACTATTATTGATAATTTTAACAAAGGAACATCAATAGAGTTGATTGCTGATTTTCTGAATATCTCACAAGGACAAGTAAAACAAATTCTTCAAAAAGAAGGTAAAATCTAAAAATTAACCGAGAACCACCCATTGAATTATTTCAGTGGGTGGTTTTTCATTTGTTGATTTAAAATCTAAAAAGATAAATGCATATTAATTATGTAGAGGAAAACCATCCCAAAGTGTCAACTCTAAAGCTCCAAAGTGTCAATCTGGCACTTTGGAACTGC
>JAXJTR010000035.1:0-35854 GCA_036309465.1 Acutalibacteraceae bacterium | reverse complement strand
TAGCAAACAATCCCACCGACTCGCCTTTGGCGAGCCACCTCCCTTTGCACAAGGGAGGCTAACGCTCCGCTACAATGCTACTGTACAAATAAACTTTAATTAACTTTTTTCTAGTTTTTAATTAGAGTTTAGTATTAAAATTATATAAAAATAAAAAAGACCTGCAAAAGCAAGTCTTTTGGCTGCGGAACTAGGATTCGAACCCAGACAAACAGAGTCAGAGTCTGCTGTGCTACCCTTACACAATTCCGCAATATTAAGTTTCTGTCCGTTAAGACTTAATTATTATATATTATATATTTTAAAAAGTCAATACTTTTAGAAAAAATAAATAAATTTTGCTTATAGATTAATATTATGCTTTATATATTATCTTTTGTTATGTTATCTTTAAAATGGTTTATCTTGAATATTTTAACCATTAGGTATATAATAACATACAGAATTATCTATAATTCAAAATTTACATATTTAAAGGTGATAATTATGAAATATGCAGTTGTATTATGTGATGGTATGGCAGATACACCTGTACCAGCACTAGGTGAAAAAACTCCTATGGAGGTTGCCAACAAGCCTTGTATGGATATGTTAGCTAAAAACAGCGAAATGGGTCTGCTAAAAACAGTAGCCGAAGGGTTAAAACCTGGTAGCGATGTTGCTAATCTATCTGTTATGGGTTACGAGCCTGCTAAATATTATACAGGTCGTTCTCCACTAGAAGCTGCAAGTATTGGTATAGATTTAAAAAATACCGATGTTACATTGCGTTGTAACCTTGTAACTCTTTCTGATGAGGCTGAGTATAGCGATAAAACAATACTTGATTATTGTGCAGATGATATTTCCACTGCTGAGGCGAAAATTCTTGTTGAATTTATTCAGGAGAAATTAGGAACAGACATATTTAAGTTTTATACAGGTGTAAGTTACCGTCATTGCTTAGTTTGGGCAAATGGTAATCCTAATCCAGGGGTATTAACACCTCCTCACGATATTACAGGTAATCCTATAAAGAATTACATACCACAAGGTGATGATGTAGCTGATTTATATGACCTTATGGTTAAAAGCTATGATATTCTAAAGGACCACCCAGTTAACCTTGAAAGAATTGCAAAGGGTAAAAGACCTGCAAACTCTATTTGGCTATGGGGAGAGGGTATGAAGCCACAGCTAGATAGCTTCCAAAGTAAGTATAATGTAAAGGGTTCTGTAATATCTGCTGTAGATTTGCTAAAGGGTATTGGCATTTGTGCAGAAATGTCTACACCAGATGTTCAAGGTGCTACAGGATATATTGACACAAATTTCGAGGGCAAGCTACAGGCTACTATTGACGAGTTTAACCGTGGTCAAGATTTTGTTTATATCCATATTGAAGCACCAGACGAGTGTGGTCATAGAGGTGAAATTGAAAACAAAGTTAAGGCTATTGAATTAATTGATGAGAAAATTTTGGCACCATTAGTTGAGTACCTAAATAATTGTGGTGAAGATTATAAAATTCTTATTTGCCCAGACCATCCAACACCTCTTGCTATAAAAACACATACAGATAAGCCTGTACCTTATCTTGTATACACAAGTAATAACAAGATTGAAAGCGGTTTTGATAAATTCAGCGAAAAAAATGCCGAGGCAACAGGTATTTATAATGAATATGGTTTTACATTAATGGGTAAATTTATAGGTTGATAAGTAGATTACAGCAGGGCAAAAGCTCTGCTGTTTTTGTCCTACACAATTAATATTAACTATATTTGCATACTTGACTATATTGGTTGTTTGTGTTATCTTTACCATAAGGAAAATACTATATATAAATAACATAGTATGAAAATGGAGTGTATATTTATGAATAACAAAATGCCTTTAGAAATTGAGAGAAAATATTTAATAAAAATGCCTAGTGTTGCCTTGCTTGAGCAACAGCCATTGTATATGAAAATTGATATGGTTCAGGTATATTTGAATAATCAAGGTGCAACAAGTGGTATGAGAATAAGAAAAAGCACCTTAAACGGAAAAACTTCCTATAAAAAAACCTATAAAAAAAGCATTACTAATGTTACAAGAGTTGAAATTGAAGACGATATTACAGAGCAGGAATGGAAGGACTTAAAATTTAATATAGACCCTGACAGTCAGCCTATCGAAAAGGTTCGCCACTGCTTTATGTATGAAGGTCAACTTTTTGAGCTTGATATTTATCCCTTTTGGAACGACAGAGCAACACTAGAGCTTGAACTGGAAAGGGAAGACCAAGTTATAAAATTACCACCTTTTATACAGGTTATTAAAGAAGTAACGGAGGACAACAGATATAAAAATCGTTCATTGTCCTACGAAGTATTTACAGAAGAAATATGAAAATAATAATTATTCCTATTTTGTGTTGACAACTACAATATGTGGTGCTATACTTATATTAAAGAACAACATATAGGAGGAATTGTTATGACAGATATTAAAGTAACTGTACAAAACGGTGAACTTTCACAAGAAGAAATAGATGCTTACATTGCTTATGGTCACGAAAAATATAATGGTAAAACTATAAAAGCTATGGATATAAAAGTAGACGGTGAGTATGTAGATATCGACTATACATTTGAACCTGTTAAGTTTGACAGAATACGCAGAATTACAGGCTATTTAGTAGGAACAACAGAGCGTTTTAACAATGCTAAAAAAGCCGAAGAGCAGGATAGAGTTAAACATAGTATAGATACAGGTATAATGGAACAAATTTAATATAAAATAAAAACGAGTGCTATCCCAAAAAGGTAGCACTCATTTTTATTTTCCATAATTATTAGTGGAAAAACAAAAAAGACCAAAGGTCCTTCCACTTCCTTTGGTCTTTTTTATAAAGGTTACAAGAGTTTTCGACTAATGTCGAATCGTGAGAAATTCTTAGGAAGAACGATAAGTAAGTAATTTAATATGGCACTTTTACTGTTTGTTAACAGCTAATTAACTCACTTCATCTTTCTACAACTAGATTATAATATATAAACAACAACAAAATAACAACAACAATAACATCAAATATAAATTAATATTTAAAAATATTTTCACCTATTTCTTAAAATAAAATATTATACCTTAGGGGCATTATTTCTAGGGGGGATTATTTTGTGCAGAAAACCAAGAAGAAAACCTACTAGTTTTAAATCTAAATTAATAATTATGTTCATTGTTTTACTAATAACAACAGCATATATGTTATTTGAATACCAAATAGAACCAAGCTTTTTGGATATAACAAGAATAAAAGCCGAAGAATTATGTAACGATGCAGTTAACACTGCTATTATTCAGGTAATTGAAAAAAACAAATATACATATACCGACTTTGCAAAGGTAAGTACAAACGATAAAGCAGTAACCAGCATAATTACCAATTCTATAAACGTAAATAAAATGAAATCGCAGGTAGCATTACAATCTCAAGAAAATATTAATGATATGGGAGGTACAGAAATAAACTACAAGCTGGGTGATTTTTGCGGTGCCGAGCTTTTAAATGGTAGGGGACCTGAGCTATGTGTTAAAATATTTTTTTCAGCCAGTATATCAGTAGACATAAAGTCAACCTTTGAAACCAGTGGAATAAATCAAACAAAGCATACCCTTAATGTGGTCGTTACATCAAGGGTTTATATAACATCAGAAGATGGATTAGAAACCTACACAACAGTTGTTACAAATGTACCTGTAGTTGAAAATATAATTGTAGGTAGTACACCGGCATTATATACAGGTAACTGGGGGATAAATAACCAAAAGTAGTTATGTATTTGTATAAAAAATAAAACTCATCTGTAGTATAAACTTTATTTACAACAAAAGCTTAATACTACAGATGAGTAATTATTAATTATTTTATCTGTTTGTAATAACAGAGGTATGCTTTTCTCTTAGATATGTAGATTCTAAGTCTGACAAATGGAGCTTAACTGCAAGAGGAAACTTTTCATAAGCTTGGCTCATAGAGTAACTTGCAGACTCATCAAAACCGCCCATATGCCAGCGTATAGCCATAGCCTCGTCAATTTTTAAACGCATAAAGCGTTCAATAAGAAAAACCGATTTTTCACCGTGACCATAAGGGAATACATCTTCAATAACATAATAAGGTACTTTTTCCCATTTGCCTGTTTCTTCATTTTTTACATTTCTGGTAGATGTTTTATAGAAATTAGCCTTGCATAAATCGTGAAGCAAGGCTGTTATAGCAAAGCTTTCAATGCTGTCGTTGTCTTCATCAAAGTGCTTTTCCATCATTACATTAAAAACGCTTATGCTGTGCATAACTAAGCCCTGTGGACAAGCACAGTGGTATTTTGTGCTTGCAGGTGTAGTGAAAAAGTCAGTTTTACACATCCAGTCCAGTAGCTTATCCTTGCCGGGGCGAGTAACATACTTATTAAATATTTCTAAAAATTCTGCTTTAAAATCGTGGGTATCAGATGAAAGCAAATCATTTTGCATTATGTTATCCATATTATTTCCCCCTTACATAAGTGTTTCGTCGTATATAGCTCTAATTCCACCTACAAATTTTGGTCGTGTTCTTGCTGCTATAATTCTTGCTTCACCAATTGTGCGTTGCTTTAAAGGTATTGGTACAGCTGTATCTTTAAGGTGCATACCAATTAAAACTCCGCCAATATCAATACCTGCGTGTGCTTTAATTTTTTCTACAACTACAGGAGTATTAAGTGCTTTATATGTTGCAGTTGCAAAAGAACCGCCAGCCTTTGGCTGTGGTATAACATTAACAGGCTCGTAGCCGTATTTTTCAGCAGCCTCATTCTCAATGACTATTGCTCTGTTTAAATGCTCACAGCATTGAGAAGCAATATAAATTCCCTTTTCACTAAGCATTTTATAAATTATTTCAAAAACTTCAGTTGCAAGCTGTGGGGTAGAATTTGTACCAGGGTTATTGCCTGTTATTTCGCTGGTTGAACAGCCTATAACGCATATATTTCCCTTAGAAAGCTTAGCACTTTCTAAAAACTCTGTTACTACTAATTTGGTTTCTTCTATAATATTATTCATTTTATTATCACTCTCTTAACTTTATTCTATTACTGATTTTGACCTAAGATAATCTAAAAAGTTATTAACATCGGTTGTTGCAAGCTCTTTAGTAATTCCATATTTTTCAATAATTGCTGTAATAATTTCATCAACAGTACAGCCCTCGTCATATTTTTCCCAAATAAAGGCACCTGTTTTATTCATATTTATAATAAAGCGGTTTTCACCCTGTGACTTGCCTATTGGTATTAGCATATATTTATCTGCAACTTTTCTAAGAAGATAATTACTACTCATTTGTATACCTCCGTTAAACGGTTATACATTATATTTTACTCTTTATAGATGAATTAATCAATATATTTAGCAGGAATTATTGTAAAACTAAAAGACGGTATGATATAATTAATTTATAAATGTCTAAAGAGGTAAATTATGCTGTTAAAAGAAGCTAAAAATAAAAAGGAAGAACTAATTGGCTTGAAAAATGAGCTTAAATGGTTGATTGAGATAAGCAAACATTATAAAAAAGAAATTGCTCTTGTTACCTTGTTTTCTATGTTAAGCAGTATTTTTTCTTTAACTACAAGCTTATGTTTAAAAAATGTTATTGATGTTGTAACAGGTGCAAGCAAACGCAGTGTATTGGCAATTGCGGTATTTGCATTAAGCCTTATGTTAATGAGGATAATTTTTTCAGCCATAAATTCAAGGGTAACAGCAAAGATTTCAATAAAAATTCAAAATCAGTTACAAATAAAGGTGTATAAAAATATATTCGACGCACAGTGGGAAAGTCTAAGAGATTACCGAAAAGGCGACCTTATAAGTAGATTAAACAGCGATGTTTCATCAATTTCCGCTGGAATAATAAACTGGTTTCCTAAGGTAGTAACATTTTTAACCCAGTTTATTTATGCCTTTATTTTAATAGTATCTAACGATGCTGTTATGGCACTAATTGCATTATTGTCTGCACCTGTTTCAGCTTTGCTGTCAAGATTTACTCTAATAAAAATGAAAGAGCACAATCGAAAAATAAAAGAGCTCAATGCAGATATGCTCTCTTTTCAAGAGGACTCTTTTCATAATCTACAATATATAAAATCCTTTGGAATATCTAACATAATAAATGGCAAACTTGCAGAAAAGCAAGGAATGTATAAAGAAGAAAATTTAGACTATAACAAAGTAACTATAACAATGCAAATTCTTATGAGCTTGGTAAGCGTAGCCATAACATTTATATCCTATGCTTGGGGAATATATCGTTTATGGGGTGGTTTTATATCCTATGGTACAATGGTAATGTTTTTACAGCTTACATTTTCGTTGTCTAATTCTTTTTCTTCTATTTTAAAAATTATACCTTATACCATAAATTTAGGAACTTCCGCAACAAGAATTATAAGTATAGAAGAACTACCAGTAGAAAAGCTTGAACCTACCCCAGAGGAAGAATCGTTTATTGATAAGTCTTTTAGCACAGGTGTTATAATAAAGTGCAAAAATGCTACCTTTAGTTATAGCGATGAAAAAAATGTAACTATTCTTGAGGATTGCAGTTTTTCAACTAAGGTTGGAGAAACCATAGCAATAATTGGTGGTTCTGGTATTGGTAAAACAACATTATTTAGATTGATTTTAGGTTTGCTAAAGTGTGACCAAGGTGATATAACCTTTGAAAATATCTACGGAGAAGTTGTTTCAGCCAGCCCAACAATCAGAAAGCTAATAGCTTATGTGCCTCAAGGTAACACAATAATTGACGGTACAATAGCTGATAATTTAAGGCTTATAAAACCAAAGGCAACAGACGACGAAATTGTTAACGCATTAAGATTAGCGTGTGCATACGATTTTGTAGAAAAGCTTCCTAATGGAATTAACTCATACATAGGGGAGAGTGGTAAGGGCTTTTCAGAAGGGCAACTACAGCGTATTTCTATTGCAAGAGCATTAATAAAAGACGCACCTATTTTGTTGTTTGACGAGGTTACCTCTGCACTTGACGATGAAACAGAAAAACAGTTGTTGGAAAATATAAGAACTAATCTAAAAAGTAAAACTATTATTTTTGTTACTCACAAGCTTAACGCCTTAGATATTTCCGATAGAATTTTCAAAGTAGAAAATAAAAAGATAACAGAAGTAAAATATTTCATAAACGAATAATTGAAAAAACACCATTTAAAATCGGTAGAAGATTTTAAATGGTGTTTTTGTATAAGGATAGAAATTTACTTTACAATAAACTAAAATTAAAATTGTGCAATGTATTCTTCTGCATAGTGCACAGCAACAGCACCGTCTGCAACAGCGGTTACAACCTGACGAAGTACCTTTGTGCGAACATCGCCTATTGCGTATACTCCTGAAATATTAGTTTTTGTTGATTCATCAGCAACTATATATCCGTTTTCATCAAGTTGTACTTTATCGGATAAAAATTCAGTAGCAGGCTTTCTACCAATGCTGATAAATATGCCGTCACAGGCTATTTCTGTTATGCTATTGTCAATAATATTTTTAACTTTAGCACCAACAACTTTATTATCAACTATAAAATCATCTATGGTGCTGTTCCATAAAAATTCAACATTATCAGCTTTAAATAGAGGTTCGTGATATATTTTTGTTGCCTTTAAGGTATCTCTTCTGTGTACTACATATACTTTTTTAGCTAATCTTGATAAGTACAGTGCATCGGCAGCCGCAGAATTACCTCCACCAACAACAATGGCTGTTTTGTCTTTATAAAATCTACCATCGCAATGTGCACAGTAATGAATACCTTTACCAATTAGCTTCTCCTCGTTAGCAATTCCCAACTCACGGTGATTTGCTCCTGTAGAGATTACAACAGTTTTTCCAAAAAAGCTACCACTTGTAGTTTCAACCCTTTTTATTTTCTGTGAGAAATCAACGGATAATACCTCAGTGTATTCTGTTTTAGCACCAAAATGCTCAGCCCCCTGTTGCATTTTCATACCCAATGTAAAACCGTCTATACCGTCCTCAAATCCTGGATAATTGTCAATATCACCTGTAAGTGCCATTTGTCCACCAGGTGCCATTTTTTCTATTAGAATGGTGTCTAATCCTGCACGAGCCGAATAAAGTGCACAGGTATATCCGGCAGGACCGCCACCGATTATAACAATATCGTAAATATGCTCCATAATAAACCTCCTTAAATTTATAGTTAAATTATTACAGTATAATTATGATATAAAAATGTTGCATAGTATTAACTCACGAGTAGCCACAAAGCGTATGGACTCTACTCGTGAGTTACTTTAAATTTTTTTGCAAACAAATTATTGTTAAAGTTTTATTTAGGGTTGTTAAATGAATTGTAGATAAAATAGTAATTTATTTTTCTAGCATAGCGAGAATTTGTGCTTTTTGTTTTGCACCTACTGATTGCTCTATAACTTTACCATTTTTCATTACAACAAGTGTTGGTATGGTAGAAACACCAAATTCCTGTGCTAATTCAGGTTGCTCATCTACATTAATTTTGCCTACAAAATATTGTGGATTTTCCTCTGCAATTTGTTCAACTATAGGTAATACCATACGGCAAGGACCACACCAATTGGCGTAAAAATCAAGTAAAACAGTTTTCTCACTGTTTGTTGCTAAATTAAAATTATCTTTATTTAATATAACTGCTGACATATTTAATACTTCCTTTCTTTTTATGTGGTTATTATAGCTTGCTATAATAATTATTTTAATAAGATAAGTATATTATATACTGTTTTACTGATGTTTTTATAAAATTTTTGTTAATTTTTGTTATGCGACAAATATTTCAATAGGGAAGTAGTTTGTAGCTGTTACCATATAAAATATATAAAAAGAAAAAAGACCTGCATAAGCAAGTCTTTTTGGCTGCGGAACTAGGATTCGAACCCAGACAAACAGAGTCAGAGTCTGCTGTGCTACCCTTACACAATTCCGCAATATTAAATTAGTTGTTCACACAACGTTGTTTATTATATAGCATTAATAATGAAATGTCAATAGTTTTTTTAAAAAAACAGGCGGTATCCAAAAAAATATTTTCCATTTTCAAATACCGCCCTGTGCAAATACAAATTAAAAAACTATATAATTTCTATAATTAGTCAGTTAATTGATTCATAACCATACCTGTAATCATTTTAGGATAGAAATAGGTTGATTTCTGAGGCATTTTTTCTCCGTTAGATGCAACATCTCTAATTTCAGATACACGAGTAGGATTTAAAATAAATGCACACTGTACCTTGCCTTGGTCAACAGAAGAAATAGCTTCATCAAAAATCTTTGTATATGTAAGATTTATTTGCTTAGCCATATTTTCAGCATCAATACCAAAAATCTTTTCAAGAACAAGTGTATGTAGAATAGTAACATCTAGCTGTTGTGTAGCTTCGCTTGCATTTGGTAAAAGCTCTTTAATTATGTTATTATCCTTTAGCACAAGCAAATTATATTTGTTATCGCCACAATAGAAAGCATAAGCCTTTTTATCTTCGTTGTATAGCTTCATCAAAGTATCTTCAATGGTAGATATATCGTTATGCTCTGTAATGTCAAAGTAATCCTTACAAGCTTCCATTGCCTTTTCAGGATTAAAGCTATCAAGGTCACGCACTAATCTATGTGTAGGGAATACCACTAGTCCAGGGTGCTCCATATCAACAAGCATCATCATCTGGTAATCGCAAGCATCGCCCTCTTTTGCGTTACCTGTTTCACGCTGATAATTTCTGTAATTAAGTGCTGTTTCGTAACGATGATGACCATCAGCAATATAAAGCTTTCTGTCTGCAAAATCGTTGCATATATCAGCTATAGCTTGCTCGTCTGTAATTATCCACATTCTATGAATTACACCCTCATAATCAGCTATTTCTAAATCAGGCTTATTAATTGATAGACTGTCAATTTTTGAAAGAGTGCCCTTTCCGTCGTCCATATACAATGAATAAATCTGGCTGAAATTGCAGTTAGTTGCTTTCATAAGATTTAATCTATCTTCTTTTGCCTTTGAAAGAGTAAACTCATGAGGAAGTATAATGCCCTTGCTAAATTCTTCAATTTTAACACGACAAATAATACCCTTTATTTTTTTACGCTCACCATAAGCTGTAAATTCTTCTTCATATATGTAAATTGCAGGCTTGTTTTCTGTTTCTAATATTCCGTCAGCAAGCCATTGATTTAGAATATCTGATGCTTCGGAATATCTATTTTCACCCTTAGGTAATTCTAAACGAATAATGTTGTATGGGTTAGTTTTTATATAACCCTCTCGTTGCTCATCGCTAATAATATCATAAGGTGGACAAACCAATTCTTCAAGCTTGCCAGCTTTTTCACAGTTAAATCTAAGACCTTTATAAGGTTTAATAATTGCCAAAATAATCTTCCTTTCTTTATAGCTTTCTTATATTTTACACAATATGAAGAAAAAGGTCAATCATTTTACAATAATTATTGTTTATAACATATAACAGTAAAAAGCCACCCTTTAAAATCAATAACAAGATTTTAAAGGGTGGCTTGTGATTAACGTAATTTAGAGGGTAATTTATTCCTCAATAGTAACAATATGCTGTGGATAATCAGGCATATTTTTTAGTTTATCCTTAAAAAATTGCGGATATGCTTCTTTGTTTTTGTAATCTTTTAAAGAAATCCATTCTAATTTTTCTAATGTGTTATCAGTGTTGTTATTACTTTCGTTGTTAAATTGTGTAGAACAATTTGAATTTACAGCTTGTGGCTTCATAAGGAAATAAAATGAAACCTCGTGAAAGGGGAGGTCTGCTCCGTTTTCACCATTATCGCTTGTAAAGAAATTTTCGTGTATAAAGGCAAGTCTATCTATTTCGTAAAACTTTCCTGTTTCTTCAAAAACCTCACGAACAACAGCTTTTTCTGCGGTTTCGTTTTGCTTTACAGCACCACCTACAGAGTAGTAATAACCTCTTTTACAATCCTTTACCATTAGTATACAATCGTTTTCAATAATAATGGCACAGGCTCTCAGCCTAAACTGACCACTTGAATTAATAAAGCCTATATCCATAAATTATTAATCTGCCAAAGCTTCTTTAAGTGCATCTACTTTATCAAGCTTTTCCCATGCAACGTTAAGCTCTTCTCTACCCATATGACCATAAGCAGCTGTTGGCTGATATTTTGTGTGTCTTAGGTTAAGATTTTCAATAATAGCCGCAGGTCTTAGATCAAATACCTTGTTTACTGCATCTGCAAGCTGTTCGTTAGTAAACTGTGAAGTACCAAAAGAATCTACAAATACAGAAACAGGTTTAGCCACACCAATGGCATAAGCAAGCTGAACCTCGCATTTTTTAGCTATTCCTGCACCAACTACATTTTTAGCAACCCATCTTGCTGCATAAGCCGCACTACGGTCTACCTTTGTAGGGTCTTTACCGCTGAATGCACCGCCACCGTGACGAGCAAATCCACCATAAGTATCAACAATAATTTTTCTGCCTGTTAAACCACTGTCGCCTACAGGACCACCGATTACAAATCTACCTGTTGGGTTAATGAAAAATTTAGTATTTTCGTCCATCATATCAGCAGGGATAACAGCCTTAATAACATATTCAAGTATATCCTTGCGAATCTGTTCAAGCGTAACATTGTCATCGTGCTGAGTTGAAACTACAACTGTATCTACTCTTACAATTTGGTCGTCGTTGTATTCTACAGTAACCTGAGTTTTACCGTCTGGTTTTAGGTAAGCTAAAGTACCGTTTTTGCGAACCTCTGTTAGCTTTTTAGCAAGCTTATGTGCGTATGATATAGCCGCTGGCATAAGCTCTGGAGTTTCGTCACAAGCATAGCCAAACATCATACCTTGGTCACCAGCACCGATTAAGTTGTATTCGTCTTGCTCACCGTCTTTATGCTCGTAGCTCTCGTTAACACCCATTGCAATATCAGCAGACTGTGCATCTAAAGAAGTTAATACAGCACAATTGTTACCGTCAAAGCCACAATCACTGTTATCATAACCAATACCCTTAATAACCTCTCTTGCAATGCTTGCAATGTCAACAGTAGCATTAGTTGTAATTTCGCCCATAATATGAACCAAGCCTGTTGTTACAGTTGTTTCGCAAGCAACGTGTGAGTTTTCATCTTGAGCTAAAACAGCATCAAGCACAGCATCAGAAATTTGGTCACACACTTTGTCAGGATGTCCCTCTGTTACTGACTCTGAAGTAAAGAAATGTTTTACCATTGTTAATCAATCCTTTCAATTTTCTTTAAATAATTCGATTTACTAATAAAAATAAAACAGCCTCTCGGTATTCACCGAAAGGCTTGTTATATAATCTCATCTTTCGGATAACCGCAGGATTTAGCACCTTACATTACGCAGGTTGCCGGACTTCACAGGGCCTGTCCCTCAGTCACTCTTGATAAGCTGGTAGTTTATTTAATTTAATCATATTATACATAGGTAAATATATTTTGTCAATAAAAAAAAGAAATATTCCATAATTTGTCGAAACTACATATATGTTTAATGTTTTATTTAGTACAAATTATTATACTATAGGCATTTAAAAAATATAAAAACCTCCGTAATCATAAGACTGCGGAGGTTTTATGGTCTGCCCAACAGGAATCGAACCTGCCTAACCAGAGTCGGAGTCTGGTGCATTATCCTTATGTGCTATGGGCAGATATTAATGTTATCACAGGCTGTGCCGATACAGCACAGCCTGTTTATATAGTTTTTAATGGTATTGGTAGAATTATACTTCAGCTATAACCTCAACCTCTACTAAAACGCCCTTTGGTAGTTCTTTAGCAGCTACACAAGAGCGAGCAGGTTTGCTTGAGAAGTATTTGCCATAAATCTCGTTAAAAGCACCAAAATCACTCATATTTGCAAGGAAACAGGTTGTTTTTACAGCCTTGTCGTAGCTTGAACCGGAAGCCTCTAAAACTGCTCCAAGATTTTTCATAACCTGTTCTGTCTGTTCTTCAATAGTAACAGCTTCTACATTGCCACTTGCTGGATTAATTGCTATTTGACCTGATGTAAATACCATACCGTTGCATACAACAGCCTGTGAGTATGGGCCAATAGCGTCAGGTGCATTTTTTGTATAGATTTTTTCTGACATTTTTATTACCTCCGATAATCAGTTTATAATTTTATAACCGTTATTAATAAGTGCTTCTTTAATTTCTTCAATATGGGCTTGATTTCTTGTTTCCATACTAACACGAAGATAACAAGCGTTAATATCTGTGTTAAGGTCAGCCCTGTCGTGGGCAACAGCTACAACATTACCACCTAAATTAGATATAATTTCAGAAACCCCTTGCAACTGACCCGGTTTGTCAAGAAGCTCAATAGTAAGGTCAGAAAGTCTGCCTGATTTCTGTAAACCTCTGTTAATTACTCTTGAAAGAATAGTAACATCAATATTACCACCTGAAAGCAAACAGCAAACACGCTTGCCCTGTAAATCAGGAATTTTATTAAGCAACACAGCCGCAAATGCGTTTGCACCAGCACCCTCTGTAACAAGCTTTTGTCTTTCAAGAAGAGTAAGTATAGCTGTAGCACATTCGTCATCTGTTATTGTAATAAAGTCGTCAACATATTTGCTGGCGATTTCGTATGTTAAAGTTCCAGGTGTTTTTACTGCAATACCGTCTTGGAAAGTATGCACGCTGTCTAAGGTTTCTATTTGACCATTTTTAACACTGTTTACCATTGATGGAGCACCGCTTGCCTGAACACCATAAACCTTTATGTTAGGGTTAAGAGATTTAATAGCAAAAGCAACACCTGCAATTAAACCGCCACCGCCAACAGGAACAACAACAGCATCTATATTAGGTTTTTTATCAATAATTTCCAAACCTATTGTGCCTTGACCTGCAATAACAAGCTCATCATCAAATGGATGAATAAGAGTAGCACCGCTTTCTTTTTGTAATTCAAGTGCCTTTGCGTAAGCATCGTCATAAGCACCCTTTACAAGGCAAACCTCGGCACCTAAACGCTTAGTAGCCTCAATTTTACTTATAGGTGCGGCATCTGGAATACAAATAAGTGATTTTATTCCGTTTTTAGTTGCTGCTCTAGCTACGCCCTGTGCGTGATTTCCCGCAGAACAAGCTATAACACCCTTTGCTCTTTCTTCAGCAGTAAGTTGAGAAATTTTGTAATATGCACCTCTTACCTTAAAAGAACCTGTAACCTGTAGATTTTCTGTTTTTAAATAAACATTTACACCAGGTACAACATCAGGGGAGCATTTTATCATATCAGTTGGTCTTATGGCATCTTTTAATACATAAGACGCATGATAGATTTTGTCTAAAGTTAACATGGAAACATCTCCTAAAAATATATATAAATAATTATAATTATTTAATTTATAACAAGCTTTTATTAAAATTCATCTTTAACAGAACGAATAAATAGGTGCGACAAAACCTCGTGTGCATCACGGTTATATGTTATAACCTCGTTAATAGCGTTTACAATAGGTAAATCTACATTATATTTTTCACCTAGCTTAACTAATGCTCTTGTAGTAGAAACACCCTCTGCAAGCTTTGTAAACTTTTCGCCCTTAATAAGTAATTCACCAAAACCTCTGTTGTGGCTAAATTTTGAGAATAAGGTTGCTTCGTAATCGCCCAAATGGCATAAACCATAAGCAGATATTTCGTTACCACCCATAGCCTTAATAAGCCTTGCAATTTCTCTTGTTCCTCTTGCCATTAATGCACCCTTTAGGCTGGTGTATCCCATACCGTCAAGCATACCTGCGGCTATACCAACAACATTTTTAGCAGCGGCACCAACCTCTGTACCGATTAAATCCTGTCCAAAATAGAAACGGATAAGCTCACTGGAGAAAGAATTAACAAGCTTATTTTTAAGCTCCTCGTTGTTAGAGTCTATAACCATACAGTTTGGAATGCCTTTTACAAAATCCTGTGGATGTCCAGGACCAACCCATACAGCAACAGGAGTTTTCTCTGTATCTATATAATCGCTTACAATCTCGGTTAATCTTTTGCCTGTAGTTTCTTCAATACCTTTCATACACAGTACAATAGCTTTACCGTCTAAATTTTCCTTACATAAGTTTTGCATAAAGCTACTTAAAGCCTGTGCACTAATAGAAATTATTAAAACCTCAGCATGGTCTACAGCCTTTGTAAGGTCTGATGTTATTGTAATGCTGTCGCTAAATTCTACATAATCATTTTTGCGAGTAGCTTTTAGTTTTTGAAATATTTCCTCAGATTCAAGTCCCCAGGAATAAACATTATGGCCGGTTTTATCTAGATACCAAGCAATAAAAGAGCCCCATCTACCACAGCCTAGTAATGAAATATTCATACATTACCTCCGATTTATATTAATTAAATTTGCTTGTAAATCAATACATAGAAACATTATATCATATACTAATGTAAATTTCCATTGTATTTATAGCTATTTGGTAAATATTTTATGTATTTTTAGTTACTTATTTGTTATTTTACCTATATTTTTTAGCTGTATAGAAATTGTGCCGTTAGGATTATTTATAAATTCTATATATTTTTCATTTTCAAAGTATTCTACAGGAATAGTAATTTCAATGCCTGTGTCAGTTGTTATTTTATGGCTACTGCTTGTTTTTACAGCGGTTTGGTGTTCAATTTTTATATCCTTAGGGATTTTCTTTTCCTCTGCTTTTTTCTCAAATGCTTCTTTCATAAATGGTGCATCAGAGAACACAGCCTCAGCAAGCTGTGTTGTAGAAAAGCTATCAGCAGTTTCTGAGTTTTCTACAATATAGCTTTTAGCCTTAGATACAGTAATAGTAGGATTAGCCCCATATTCCTCAGCTACCTGTGTTGCAATTTCCTTTACAATTTTTACAGCTTCTTTAGTAGATACATTTGATGTACATTCAAGCAGATTTTGTTGTATTACATAACAGCGTTTACCATCTATTATTTTACTTTTGTCTATAAAAGATATTTCTTTAGTATTAAAATTAATAATTGCAAAAGAATCAGCTTTTTGAGTTGTACCTGGAAGAATTGCATAGTGCAAAGCGATTTCATTATAAATACCATTTTCGTCACTATATACTTGGTGTGTATATGCTGATTTGTTTATTAAAATTAGCACTGCAAAATATGGTGTATCTTCATAAATATAATCGACTATTAAAAGGTCGGTAGATTCCTGCTTGTCAGCCAAAGATATTTTTTGATGAAGTATATTACCTATCCAGTTTGAAAAATCTATAAACGAAATAGCATTGCTTTTATATTGTGTTAAATAATTTGCAAACTGGCTTTCTTGTAAAAATTCTCCGCTTTTGCAACCGCTGTCTTTATGTAGCTTTTCAAGGTGTTTTTCAATGTATTCAACTGTTGCTGTGTTTGAACAATCCAAAAGCTGTTGCGAAAACACACAAATGTCCGATTTATAATCTAATATATGTAATATTGCGTTATTAATTATCATTAGTTATACCCCATATTTTTATTTACTAAAATATTTTACCTTTTGTCCATTTTCCTGTCAATAGGGTGTAAGTGTATTACTTTAATGTAAAATGTTAATTTATTGAATTACACTAGTAATTATGATAAACTATATTTGGAAAATTATGATATATAATTGTAATCACGGAGGATAAAATGGAAAGAAAAATAGAAAAAGATGTATTGTTTTTATCACAAAAATCTCAGCCTGCAACTATGGCTGATTTACCTGTTGCTATTGATTTAGAAGATACTCTTATGGCAAATAGAGAGCGTTGCGTTGGTCTTGCTGCTAATATGATAGGGGAGAAAAAGTGTATAATTACTTTTGCCTTTGCTATGGGCTGTTTAACTATGTTTAACCCACAAATTATTAAAAAGTCACAGCCTTACGACACTGTAGAGGGTTGCCTGTCTTTATGCGGTGAGCGTCCAACTAAGCGTTATGAGGTTATAACTGTTAAATATCAGGATAAATCCTTTAAATGGCATACACAGGAGTTTAGAGGATATGTAGCACAGATAATTCAACACGAAATTGACCATTGTAACGGTATTATTATTTAATAATTGTTTTATTTTTGGAGGAATTTATGAATTATTCTGTTGTACTAGCCAAGGAATTTAATACTCAAGAAAAATATGTTGAAAATATTATATCTTTATTAGAAGAGGGGAATACAATACCTTTTATTGCACGCTATCGTAAAGAGATGCACGGTACTATGGACGACCAGCTTATAAGAGAAATTAGCGAAAGATTGCAATATTTACAGGGCTTAGATAAAAGACGAGATGAAATACATAATCTTATTGAAGCACAGGAAAAGCTTACAGCCGAAATTGAAAAACAGCTTGCAAATGCTGTAACTTTAAGTGAGCTAGAGGATATATACCGACCATTTAAACCAAAAAGAAAAACAAGGGCTGTCGTTGCAAAGGAAAAGGGCTTACAACCATTTGCTGATGAAATTTTAAATCAAAATAATAATTACAATCCTGTTGAACAAGCAGTTAATTATATAGATAAAGAAAAGGGCGTTGATACTCCGGAAGATGCACTACAGGGTGCAATGGATATTATAGCGGAAATGATTTCTGATAATACAGAAATCCGTAAGCGTATGCGTAACCTTACCTTTACTAATGGCATAGTTGTATCAAAGGCTGTTGATGAAGACACAGACAGTGTTTATAACCTGTATTATGATTTTAGCCAGCCTGTAAATAAAATTGCAGACCACAGAGTTTTAGCTGTAAACAGAGGAGAAAAAGAGGGTATATTAAAGGTTGATGTTACAGTGCCCGAAGATAAGCTGTTAAATGTTATCTATTCACTTAGTATAACAAATAAAAATTCTCCCTGTGCAGATATTATTAAAAGTGCCTGTGATGATGCCTTTAAAAGACTAATATATCCATCTATTGAGCGAGAAGTGCGTAACGAATTAACAGAAAAAGCATCTGAAAATGCTATTAAGGTTTTTGCATTAAATCTTAAACAATTACTTATGCAAACTCCTGTTAAAGGAAAAACAGTAATAGGACTAGACCCAGGCTATCGTACAGGCTGTAAGGTTGCTGTTGTAGATGAAACAGGAAAGGTATTAGATACAGCAGTTATTTATCCTACTCATTCAGAAGCTAAAATAAAACAATCTAAAGAAAAGCTTTTAAAGCTTATAGATAAACATAATGCAGATATAATTTCAATAGGCAATGGTACTGCAAGTAAAGAAACAGAGATATTTGCAGTAGATGTTATAAAATCAGCTAATAAGCCTATAAGCTATATGGTTGTAAACGAGGCAGGTGCTTCTGTTTATTCTGCTTCAAAGCTTGCAGTTGCAGAATTACCTGATTTAGATTTAACCCTTAGAAGTGCAGTATCTATAGCAAGAAGACTTCAAGACCCTTTAGCCGAGCTTGTAAAAATAGAGCCTAAGGCAATAGGTGTTGGGCAATATCAACACGATATGCCACAAAAAAGATTAGGAGAAGCACTTGACGGAGTTGTTGAGGATTGTGTTAACTCAGTAGGTGCAGACCTTAATACTGCTTCTCCTGCACTTTTAAAAAGAGTATCAGGACTAAGCGAGGCTGTATGTAAAAATATAGTAGCTTATCGAGAAGAAAACGGTATGTTTAAATCAAGGGCAGAGCTAAAAAAGGTTCCAAAGCTTGGTGCAAAAACCTTTGAGCAATGTGCAGGCTTTTTGCGTGTAGCTGAAAGCAGTAATCCACTGGATAATACTGCTGTTCACCCTGAATCATATAAATCTGCTCAACAGCTATTACAGGTGTTGGGATACGATAAAAAACAGATAAAAAGCGGTTTGCCTGATATATGTAACAGAGCAAAAGATTTTGGATTACTTTCATTGTCTAAAGAAACAAATATAGATACCCCTACACTACAGGATATATTAAAGGAATTAGCAAAGCCAGGCAGAGATCCTCGTGATGAATTACCTGCACCTATGCTTAGAACAGATGTATTAGACATAAACCAACTTAAAGAGGGAATGGAACTAAAGGGCACTGTGCGTAATGTTATAGATTTTGGCGTATTTGTAGATATTGGCGTACATCAAGATGGTTTAGTGCATATATCTCAAATTTGCGATAAATTCATTAAGCACCCAAGCGAGGTTCTAAAGGTTGGCGACATAGTAAGTGTTAAGGTTTTAGAAGTTGATACTAAAAAAGGTCGTATAAGCCTAACAATGAAAAAATAAAAGCGATTATAAATAGAGATATTTAATAATTCACTGTTTGTTAACCAAGAATAAAGCAAATTAGAGTATATTTTTTTACAGTGATTTTTTCTTTATTAAAATATTAACTGTAGGTGATGTAAATGATAAAATTCAATGAAGATAAAGAACTTGTTTCTGCAATAAAAGAGGGCCTAAAGAAAAAAGGTGGATATTGCCCTTGTAGAATGGAAATTACAGAAGATAATAAATGTATATGTAAAGAGTTTCGTGAACAAATAGCCGACCCAAACTTTACAGGCTATTGCCATTGTATGCTGTATTATAAAGATAATAATTGATTATCTGTGTAGTTATGTATAGATTATTAATAAAATGAAGTTTTTGTTAATTGTGGGAAATTAAAGCTTTTTCAAGAAAACTTCAAGGAATTAAGCTTATTATATAACCATTCTAAAAAAACATATTTAGTATTAGTGTTAAAAGAAAGTATAGTTTTTTAATAAGTTTTATTAATAGGCTTTGAAAGGATTGATTTTTTATGAATAATAATGAGTATAACGACAACTTTAACACATATTCAAATAACCCACCTAAGGAAGAAACAGTAGAAAATACTGCACAAAACGAGAATGTAGATTATAGTGCTCAAAACGACAATAGCTATACAACACCTGTAACGGATACAGCACAGTCAGTAAATAATCCATACAGTAATAACCAGCATAATATGTATTCTAATATGGATAATACTGCTGTTAATAATGGCTATAATAACCCTTATATGGCTAATATGGCTAAAACTAACCCACAGCCAACAGGTTACGATAACACAAACAATAGCTTTAGTAATAACGCAAATTATAACAATGGTTATAATTATGGTAACAATGGTTATACTACTCCACAGCAAACAGCTGTAAACACTAATACCAATACTAAATCTAAAAAGGGTAGTAAGGGTGTATTAAAGCTAATAATTTCTGCAATTTGCTTTGGCTTAATTGCAGGAGGCACAATGTTGGGTGTTAATAAAATAGGTAACAATGTGCTAGGGGGAAATACATCAACTGTAACTGATAATAATAACAAGTCCTCATCTACCATAAAAAAACCATCAGGCGGAGCAATAAGCACAACTTACGATGTTGCCTCTGTTGTAGATAATGTAATGCCATCTATGGTGTCTATTAATGTAAAGGCAACTACAGAAGTGCAAAATCCATATAGCGACTTTTTCGATAGCTTTGGTGGCTTCGGTGGCTTTGGCGGTTTTGGTGGCTATGGTGATGATACCTACGAATACGAAACCGAGGGCAGTGGCTCTGGTATTATAATTTCAGAAAATAGCTCTGAGCTTTTAATAGTAACTAATAACCACGTTATTGAGGGAGCAAATAAAATAAATGTATCTTTCATCAATGGCAAGTCTTGTTCTGCAACTATAAAAGGTACAGAAGCAGATTACGATTTAGCGGTTATAGCTGTTAAGCTGTCTGACATAGATGCAGATACTAAAAAGGCTATTACTATAGCAACTTTAGGAGATTCCGACCAGCTACAGCTTGGTCAGCCTGCAATTGCAATAGGTAATGCTTTAGGTTATGGTCAATCTGTAACAGTAGGATATATTAGTGCGTTGGAAAGAGATGTACAGCTTACAGATAACACTATGTCACTAATTCAAACAGATGCAGCTATTAACCCAGGTAATAGTGGTGGTGCACTATTAGATATGAACGGTAGTGTTATAGGTATTAACTCTGCAAAATATTCAGATACAACAGTTGAGGGTATGGGCTATGCTATTCCTATTTCTGATGCCAGCCCTATAATTGACGATTTAATTAATCAAACGGTTGTTCCTGAAAATCAGCAAGCTTATCTTGGTATATCAGGTATAGATGTAACAGAAAGCTATGCACAGAGCTTTGGTTTACCAAAGGGTGTATATGTATCGCAAGTTAATAGTGGCTCTCCTGCCTATAAAGGTGGTATTCACGCAGGTGATGTTATTGTTAAGTTTGATGATAGAGATATAAGCTCAATGGAAAGCTTACAGTCACGTCTAAAAACTCACCGTGCAGGCGAAAAGATAGAAATAGTTGTTAAACGTCAGCAGGTAAGTGGAGAATATAAAGAGGTTAAATTAACAATAACACTTGGTGCAAAGTCAGAAGCTCCTGAAAATGATTAAGAATTACTAAAATAAATTATATGCCCCACACAAGTTACTACTGTAACCTGTGTGGGGCATAGTTGATTTTGTTAAGTTATCAGATATTACGGCTTTAAAAGCTTATATTTACCTACAATAGGAAGTTCCCTTGCAATACCTTTTACAGAGTTAGCTATTCCAATAGAAATCATAAGCAATATGTACATATTAATTGCTACAGTTATTAAGATAGTAAGAATAGAGCCAACCATATTTACAAAAACCGATGAAATAATTGCATTAAGAAGCATATTGAAAAACTCTAAGCATAAACTTGCTAAAAACATAGTCAAACCTTGAGTACCGTGAAAACGCAAATAGCCACTTCTAGGCTTAATAATCATTGGCACAAAAAATAGAAAAGGTATGTAGCTGATAATTGCCATTATACAGTTTTCTTCTATATCATCGTTGTCAAATTCATCTGTAATATCTTTTGTGCCGAATAAGAAGTTTACAATAGAATTAAAAAGCTTACTGTCCGCAGGGTCAGTTAACATAGGTTTTGCCTGTTGCTGTTTTTTAACAGGTGCTTTTTCTTGTGGCTTACAAGACTTATTATTTGCATTTTTAGTATTGTTTTCCACAGGTGTTTTATCTTGTGGTTTACAAGACTTATTATCTGCTTTTTTAGTATTGTTTTCCACAGGTGTTTTTTCTAAAGTGCTGGTGTTTTCCTTTTTTGTTTTATATTCTTTTACATCGGTATCATTAATTTTAGCAGATTCTTTTGAAATTGCATTTTTATCAAGCTTTTTAAATGACTTTGTTGCCTGATTTTCTTTTTTATCTTGTTCTACTATTTTTTTATTTAATTCCTCAACAGAGATATCCGAATTATTTGTTGCTCTGTGAACATAAAAGCCGTTATCTTCTACAGGATAACCGCATATTGCACAAAATGTACAGTTTTCGCTATTTTCAAAGCCACAGCATACACATTTGCTCATATAAAATACCTCCCTAAAAACAACTATAGTAATTTTATGTTACAATTATAATAAATATTAACAGAATTGTAAATTGACCGATTTTGGAATTTTTATAATAAATTAATAAAAATTTGTTTAATTAGTATATTAAAAAGAGCCAAGGTAAAAACCTTAACTCTTTAATAACATGTATTATTTTTTATCGTAAGCCAAATTTATAACAATTAGCGATTGTTCTTTAAAGGGGATAATAGATAAACTATCGGAAATTTTATAATCTGTGTCTATTATCCTGTTTACATCATCTGTGTAATCAAAGAATTGGTAGGGGTCTTTATAAAAAAGCTTATCCGTTGTTTTTTTGAAATCAAGCTTATTATTTAGCTTTAGATAAAAATAATTTTCTTTATCCTTTGCAACTTTGCAAAGATTATCAACTATTTTTGAATATGATTTATAGTCGTCTAAATTCTTTAAAACTCCACCTCGTACATTGTAATAAGAGAGAGTTTCAGACTTACATTCAGGTAACGGAAGATTAAACAAAGTTTGTGTGCCTGTGCCAGATAGCTCTTTTTCACTCATTTTAGAGTAGTTATCGGCAATAGTGTGGTCACCTTTTATAAATGAGTCAGACACATTAAAGTATGTGTGCATAACAGTGTCTTCTTGCTTTTCTGTGTTATTCTTTTCTTTGTCATTCTTTTTTGTGTCATTATCTGTGGCATTGTCTTTATTTTCTCTATCATTCCAAGTTGCATCAAGATGATACCAATTGTCATCAATATTAACCATACACCACTCGTGTAAAGTGTTTTTGCTGTAGCCATTAACAGATATTGATTTTATACCAACCAATTTAAGTAAGTATTGCATAGATTTAGTGTAGCCTTCGCAAACAGCTTTGTTGTCTATTAATGCACCATACACGCTAAAAGCTGTTGGATTATCTTTAGTTGTGCTTACTCCGTCGGCATATACACAAGAAGTAAGAAGCTTATTATGAACAAACAACTCACGGTCATATTCAGAAAGCTTTGCAGGGATATCCGAGAAAAAGTCGTTAACAGCATTTTTAATTTCATTCTGCATAGTTTTAACTTTATCGCTACTATATTGTGAATATAGATATACATAGGTTGACTCACCTTGAATATTATATCCAAAAGAATATGACAGCCAAAATAGCTCAGGATTATCACAATTAAATGCCTCCATAGTTACTATTATGTCTGTTTTGGTCATTTTTGTGTTTTCAAGAAATATTTCATCAACCGCATACAAATTATCTTCGCCGATTGTGTCGCTAATATTCCAAACAGCCTGTTCTAGGCTTTTATAAAGCTGTTTTTGAGCATCATTTTCCAAAATAGAATAGCCATAGTCTAATTTTGTTTCCTTATATTGTCCAACAGTTACAGGCTTTTTCTCTATTTGAATATAAGTTTCTTTTTCTTGTAGTCCTAATTCTTCTAATATATTACAACCGCTTAGTAACAAACCTGCAATAATAGGGGCACAGATTATATTACGTAAAAATTTATTTTTTCTCATAATACATTCCTCAATAAAACAAAAATATTAATGACCTATTATATCATAAATCATTTACTATAACAACACATAACCCTGTAGAAAATAGGAATAAATTTTTGTTATTGTAAGGAGCAATTCTTTATAACATATTTATTTTTTTATAGCAATATTAATTATAGAGGTGGTTACAATGAAATTTTATAAAGCTTTCATAGTTATATTGTTATTATTACTATATGGTTGTACAAAACAAGAAATTGTTAACACAGCAGACGAGCTTACTATGCACAGCTGGAGTAATACAGACAAGTACAACAAAGAGATAAATTTATGTTTTAAAGATGACATAGCTACTATAACGGTTATTACCCCTAATTATAAAACGATAATAGAGGGAACTGCGGTTATTAATGATACCTCGTTTACAATTTCTGATGATAAATTAAAACAATGCTTTACTTTTGAATATTTGCTATACGGTGATAAAATAGAGCTTAGTTACAATGAAATAGCCTTAGAATTACACAAAAATTCTATATAATGTGCATATTAAAAATTAAGAATTTTGTAATTCTTTACGAAGTTTTGTAATAAAATTGAAATAATTATTAAAATGTTGTATAATAAACAAAGTTTGGGTTTAACCCACAGAAAGTAGTATATGTGAGAAGATTAAATTAAGGTGATAAAATGCGACACTTAGCAAGATGTGCAAAAGTAGCTTTTATATTGGTTGCTTCTATGGTAATGACTACGGTGGTTCAAACAGGAGCATTTAAAGATGTAGATATGGTTGATGATACTGTATTTATGTCAACCGAGATAATTGCTAATAAAACAGCAAAGCCAAATTTACAAATACCTACTGAACAACCAACAGTAAAGGTGGTAAAAACAGCTAAAACCAAAGCAACAGAGGCTCCTACCGAAGCTGTTACCCAGGTAGTTACAGAGGTTCCAACAGAAGCTCCAACAGAAGTTCCAACAGAGGCAGAAACAGAGTCACCTACAGTTGAAGCTACTGAACTACCAACATTTTCAGTTGTTATTGAGTATGATGCTTACAATCTTGGTGGAACAACAGGCGGAAACGACGAAAGAGTTATTCCAACAGAGGCACCAACAGAATGGACTCAAGAGCTTCAAGATTGTTATGATAAACAATATGAATTAGGTTATCTTGTTGCCATAGACAACCCTGATTATAATTATTCAACAAATAAAATAGCTTTAAATGAGTTTGATAGAAAGCTGGCTTGTCAAATAGTATTTGGCGAAGCAGGTGGAGAAGGCTTTGCAGGTATGTGCCTTGTTGCCCAATGCTTAAAGGATTCTATGAATTTCCTTGGATATAAGTCTATTAAAGAGGTTCAAGTAAATTGTAAATATGACGGCTGGAAAGAAAATTATTCCCGAGAAGCCGAATTAGCTGTAAGCTATATCTTCGACCAAAACAAGAGTGCTATAGCACACAGACTAATATATTTTTACGCAACTAACCTTGTTTCAAGTAAGTGGCACGAAACACAAAATTATATACTTACATACAATAAAACCAGATTTTTTGACCAGTGGTAATATATTTATAACCGTCCTTTATTTGCAAGGGCGGTTATTGCTATTTAATATATCTTTTATAGTAATGTTTACACATAATTAAAAAAATAATGTTGATTTTTGTTTTGATTATTATATAATAGAGCGTGTATAAAAAATAGAACAATCCTAAGTATAGGGGGAATACTATATGAAGTCTAAATTAGTTGTAATATGTTTAACAGCTTTACTTACACTATGTGTGTGTGGCTGTAATTCGAATACAGCGGATAATCAGCCAACCGAGCCAGCAACTCAGGCTACAGCTCCGCCAACTCAAGCACCAACTCAGCCACCAACTCAAGCACCAACACCAGCTCCAACCGAGCCACCAACTCCAGAGCCTACCGACCCGCCACAGGTGGAAATCGGTACCTTTTCTGTAACTATAGAGGAAATACCAACTCAACCACCCACACCAGCCCCAACCCAGCCACCAACTTTGCCTGCTTCATCAACAGGTGACATAACACTTATTCGTGGTGCGTGGTATTTAGACCACTACGAGCATGCTAATGGACAGGCTACAAATCCTACTCGATATATTACTTATAATTTTAATACTAACGGAACATTTTCTGTTGATAACGGTGGTACAGTGTCAACGGGTACTTATGTTTTTGATGGCAAAAAAATAACATATATGTCAGATGCAACGGGAGAAATAGGAGATTTTGATTATGACTCTGAGCTTTTAAACCTTGTTGATTCTGATGAAAGCGGAATGAAAGCTGTATTTGACCGAAATAATTAATTTTTTAAAATATTAAAAAAGTGTTGCATTTTGTGGTATGATATGCTACAATTCTAATGTTATTACGGATATTACTGAAAGAGGTGAAACAACCATGAAAGAAGGTCTACATCCAAATTATAATCAGACTACAATTACTTGTGCGTGCGGTAATGTAATCGAAACAGGTTCAACAAAGGAAAACATTCGTGTTGAAATTTGCTCAAAGTGTCATCCTTTCTTTACAGGCAAGCAGAAGCTTGTTGATACAGGCGGACGTGTTGACAGATTTAACAAGCGTTTTGGTCTTAAAAAATAAGATTGTTTACACTAAGCGACACAGTTTTATGTGTCGCTTACTTTGTTTATTGACCATATAGTTACAGAAAGAAGGTGCAAGCATTGCAAGACAACAGTTATAAAACAGTTTTAAGAGAAGCAGAAGATCAGTTTGTAGAAAAAAGATCTCGTTTTATTGGATATTGTAAGCCTGTTACAACTGAAGAAGAAGCGTTGGAGTTTATTAATATAATAAAAACAAAACATTGGGACGCAAAGCACAATGTATATGCCTATTGCCTTAGAGAAGGTCAAATTATGCGTTATTCTGACGACGGTGAACCACAAGGTACAGCTGGAAAGCCTACCTTAGATGTTCTTGTAAAAAGCGGATTAACAGATTTAGTAGTGGTTGTTACCAGATATTTTGGCGGTATACTATTAGGTGCAGGCGGTTTGGTACGAGCTTATTCTCACGGTGCAAAGCTTGCAGTAGAGGCAAGTCAGCCTGTTACAATGAAAGAATGTATAATTTGCACAGTAAGCTGTAACTATAATCAATATGGTAAGGTTTCTTCTTTAATTCCTCAATGTAATGGTGTAATAGATGATAGTGTGTTTGGAACTGATGTAGAAATTAGTTTTCATATTTCAGCAGATGACCTTAATAAGCTAAAAAAAGAAATGGCAGATGCCACCTGTGGCGAGATAGAGCCAATAGAGGAATTTAAAGAATTTTTTGCTGTAGAATAAAGCTGTAAATAAGCTGTTGCAAGATAAAATATCTATCCTGATAAAAGCTATATAAATGTAGTAATTAAGATATTAGCCAAAGGATTTAGCAAAATATTACATTTTTTATAAAGACAATTTGCAGTGAAAACTTCGGTGTTTTTTACTATTTTTGTACTATTTGCGGTATTAATAGTCTGCCCTTGACAAACCCTTGTATTGGGGGTAAAATCAATTGTGGCTAATAAGGATAAAATATTGATTTGATGTTTTTAACAGAGAGGATGTAAACCTTGAATACACAAACTTTTGAAACTTACGAATCAGAGGTTCGTTCATATTGCAGACGTTTTCCTACTGTTTTTCAGCAGGCAAAGGGTGCAAAAATATTTGACGAGCTTGGTAATGAATATATAGATTTCTTCTGCGGTGCAGGTGCTGTAAACTACGGTCATAATAATAACTATATAAAGCCAAAGCTAATTAGTTATTTAGAGAGCGACGGTATTTTACACGCTTTAGATATGTATACAACTCCAAAGCGTGATTTTATCGACTATATGCAGAACAACATACTAAAACCAAGAGGATTTGATTATAAAATAATGTTCCCAGGTCCAACAGGTACAAACGCTGTTGAGGCTGGTTTAAAACTTGCAAGAAAAGTAAAGGGCAGAAGCAATATATTTGCTTTAATGGGTTGCTTCCATGGCATGACATTAGGTGCCTTGGCTTTAACTACCGATGCTGGTGCAAGAAAGGGTGCAGGTGTAAAGCTGGATAATGTTACTCATATTCCTGCTCCTTATATGTATCCAAATTTTGATACTATTGAGTATATGCAAAACCTAATCAGCGATGACCACTCAGGTATAGAAAAGCCTGCTGCTGTAGTTATTGAAACTGTTCAGGCAGAGGGTGGAATTTGGGTATTAGAAAACGAGTACCTACAGCGTCTAAGAAAGTTTTGTGACGATAACGATATATTGTTAATGGTTGATGATATACAGGTAGGCTGTGCAAGAACAGGCACATATTTCTCATTTGAGAGAGCAGGTATTCAGCCTGATATTGTTGTTCTTTCAAAGTCTATTGGCGGTTACGGTTTGCCTTTAGCTTTAACACTATTTAAGCCTGAGCTAGATAAGTGGACTCCAGGAGAGCATAACGGTACATTCAGAGGTAACCAGCTAGCATTTGTTGCTGCAAAGGCTGGTCAGGAATTTATGCTTAACCAAAAGGTAGAGGAGCAGGCTGTAAACAAAGGTGCAATTATTGAAGAATTCTTAAAGAACGAAATAATGCCTCTTGATAGTCGTTTAACCTATAGAGGTATTGGTATGATTTGGGGTATAGAATTTGAAAATATCCCTGTTGAAGGCTTAAGCGATAAAATAATTGCAAAGGCATTTGAAAATAAGCTAATTATTGAGGGTGCAGGCAGAAAGAATTCAGTTGTAAAGCTTATGCCACCACTTGTAATTGAAGACGATGTTCTTCTCAAGGGACTTAACAAGCTAAAAGAAGCAGTTGCAGAGTGCCTTGCAGAAATAAAGTAATTAAAAAGTAAAAAGGCAGAGGCTTATATAAACCTCTGCCTTGTTTTGAGCGGTGTTGTTCATAGCTTATTGTACATAATCTTTAATACAAATCTTCATTTAACCACTGGATAAAATCCAGTGGTTAATAGCTACGTAAGTAGCGTTAAAGATTGTATGAGACGTATTGTGCGTAGCACAGCGTAGCCTGTGTAACAGGCTTACTATAATTAAAAACATTTTTAGTTTTTAATTATAGTTTCGTGTTATTTGAAAAAACAACCAATAGGGAGAATAGTATGAATATTAAATATATAGCTCGTGTTTTAAGCGGTGCAAAATTTAAAAAGATGTTTGAAAAAATAGATATGATTCACGAAAAAACAGGTAAGAACAAGGTTGGCTTGTTTTTTGATATGGTGGGTTGTACATTAAAGTATGGTGCTGGCTATAACGATTATATTATTTTTGAATTTTATAATATGACAGCTAAAGAGAGAAAAACATACCTAACTCGTATGAAAAATAAAAAGCTTGTTACTACTCTTAATGATTTAAGATATTCTCATATTTTTGACGAGAAAAACCTCTTTGATGAAAAGTTTGCAGATTTTATGGGCAGAGAGATTCTTGATGTTGCTAAAATTGACTACCCACGCTTTGAAAAGTTTATCCAAGGTAAGGAATACTTTTTTGCAAAGCCATATATTGGTGAAAGCGGAAAGGGTATAGAAAAAATAAAAACATCAGATTTTTCTAACACAGAAGAGCTATGGAAATATATAACTAATCCTGATAAGAACTTTGGTGTTATTGAAGAGGTAATCCAACAGCACCCACAGGCAGCAAAAATTTATCCTAATTCATTAAATTGCTTGCGTGTAGTTACATTGGTTAATAATGGCGAAGCACACATTTTATATTCAGTTTTCAAAATGGGTAACAATGGCGGTTTTGTTGATAATCTTGAAAACGGTGGCTTGGCATGCCATTTCGATTTAGATAAAGGCGAGATTATCGGTCAGGGTCATACCTCTGCACTTATTAATTACGACGCACATCCAGCTACCGGTATTAAATTTGTAGGCTATAAGCTACCTTTTATGGACGAAGTAAAAGAAATGGTTAAAAAGGCGGCTATGGTTATACCTGAATTTAGATATGTTGGCTGGGATGTATGCCTAACACCAAATGGCCCTGCCATAGTAGAGGGCAACGACTACCCTGCATACGACTTCCCACAGCTACCAGACCCAGATAAACCAAGAATAGGCTTAATCCCTAAGATAGAGCAGTTTGGAATAAAGTTATAATAATTTTCTTAAATAGACTTATATCTACAAATATAAAAATCTATCATAAAATTTAAAATTAAGTTATTTCATAGCGTTAGCAAAGAAACCCCAAGAGCTTTGCTAACGCTGTTTTATATATTTCCCCTGAAAAATTACTTTTACATATTTTGAAAAGTTGCAATTTGTTTGTAAAAATGATAGAATATATAATATAATGCAACAGGTGTATGCTGTTGGAAAAGGTGATGTTAAATATGGTAAAAAGTATGACAGGCTATGGTGGTAGCAGACAGATAATAGACAACAGAGAAATATCTGTAGAAATTCGTTCTGTTAATCATAGATATTTTGAGTTAAATTGCAGAACCCCACGAGAAATGGCTTTTCTTGAGGAGAAAATAAAATCAGTTGTTAAAGAAAGAGTATTTAGAGGTAAAATTGACATATTTGTCAATGTTGGCGTAGACGAAAACGAAGAAGCTGTTGTAACAGTAAACCATAGTCTTGCAGGTGGTTATATAAAGGCTTTAAGAGAGGTTGCTGTTAAGTATGAGCTAAGCAACGATATATCTATATCATCATTAGCAAGATATAACGATATATTTAAGGTAACAAAGCCACAGGCAGACGAAGAAAAATTATGGAATAATGTTAAAATCGTGCTTGATGATGCTATTGATAAGTTTGTAGCTATGCGACAGGCAGAGGGTGAAAAGCTGTACGAGGATATTACAGGCAGATGTGAAACTATACTAAACCTTGTAGGTGATGTTGAACAGCGTTCTCCAGAAACAGTTACAGAATATCGTAACAAACTGTTAGACAGAATGAACGAAGTTTTATCAGGTGCAACAGTTGATGAACAAAGAATTTTAACCGAGGCTGCAATTTTTGCAGACAAGGTTGCAGTTGCAGAAGAAACTGTAAGATTAAGAAGTCATTTTGACCAGTTTTATAAAATTTTAAAAAGCGAAGGTTCAGTAGGAAGAAAAATAGATTTTATTCTTCAAGAAATGAATAGAGAAGCAAACACCATAGGCTCAAAGGTGCAAGATGCACAGCTTGCTCATATTGTGGTAGACATAAAAGCAGAGCTTGAAAAAATACGTGAGCAGGTTCAAAATATAGAGTAAATGGGGTGTTAGCTTTGAAGCTTATAAATATTGGCTTTGGCAATTTAGTTTCATCAGATAAAATAATAGCTGTTGTATCTCCTGATTCGGCTCCTATTAAAAGAATGGTGCAAGACGCTAAGGAACAGGGTATGCTTATTGATGCAACTTATGGTAGAAAAACTCGTTCAGTTATTATTTCTGAAAGTGAACATATAATACTTTCGGCAATTAACCCTGAAAGTATAGGCAATAGATCAGAGGTACAGGAGGCTGAGGACAATGGATAAGGGTTTTATTATAGTTATTTCAGGTCCGTCAGGGGTAGGTAAAGGTACAGTTGTTGGTGAATTGTTAAAAGATTCAAACGAGTTTGCCTTGTCTATATCTGCTACAACTCGCCAACCACGAGAAGGCGAGATTCACGGTGTAAATTATTTCTATCTTACAAAAGAGGAATTTTTAGATAAAGCAAACAATAACGGTATGCTGGAGTATGCACAGTATAACGGAAATTACTATGGCACACCAAGAGAATATGTAGAAACAACAACCGAAAATGGTAAAAATATAATTTTGGAAATTGAAGTACAAGGTGCCAAAAAGCTACAGGAAATGGGCTTGGGTGTTGTTACAATTTTTATTATGCCACCTAGCTGGGATATTTTAAAAAAGCGTTTAACCGGCAGAGGTACAGAAACTGCTGATGTTATTGAAAATCGCTTGAAAATTGCAAAAGAAGAAATGCAACAGGCAGATAAATACGATTACATAGTTATTAACGACCATTTACCTGAATGTGTAGAAGATGTTAAGAAAATTATAGATTCTGAAAAGTGGAAAAAAAGTAATATGCTTGATTTTGTTAAAGGAGTGTTGAATGATGCAAATGCGTAGACCATCAGTAGATGATATGATAAAAAACAGAACAACAAGATACTCTTTAGTATGTGCTGTTGCAAAAAGAGCAAGAGAAATCTCAGAGGAATTAGCTGAAAAAAGGGTAATTTCTGACCAACAGCCTGTATTAATGGCTTTAGAGGAATTTGAAAAGGGTAAGTATGCTATACTAGAGCCTAATATTAACGAGTAAAAAAACATAGAAACATTACCGCTTTGCTTTTTTAGCAGAGCGGTTGTGCTGTATATTAAAGAAAACAAATTAACATAATACAATTATTATATATAAGGGAGTTGCTTTATAATGGAGATGCGTAGACCATCAGTAGATGATATGATAAAAAACAGAACAACAAGATATTCTTTAGTATGTGCTGTTGCAAAAAGAGCAAGAGAAATTGCAGAAGATATGTCAAATAAGAATATTGTTTATGATGAACAGCCTGTATTAATGGCGTTAGCTGAATTTGAAAAGGGTAAGTATGCTATACTAGAGCCAAATATTAATAAGTAATTCAATGAATTTAAAATGCGAAAATCTTTCCAAGGTTATGCTTGCCGGTGTTGCCTTGGACAAAACTACATACAGCTTTGATAAAATATATGATTATCTAATTCCTTTACAGCTTATAGACAAGGTTAAAGCAGGTTGTCGTGTAACAGTACCTTTCGGCAGAAGCAACCAAAAGCGTCAAGCTATGGTTATGTACACAAAATATGAAGAAGTGAATACAGCAAAATATAAACCACTTTTTTCTGTTCTCGATTCAAAGCCGGTATTGTCGCAAGAGCTAATTGGATTGGTTGATTTTATGAAAAACAGGTGCTATTGCACTATGTACGATTGCATAAAGGCGATGCTACCAGCAGGCATTAATTATAAAATTAATGCAATGTATTCATTAAATGAGGATTTTCTAAAGGAAAATCAAGATAATCAATTTAATTTTTTAGACTCTGACCAAAAACAGGTTTATGATTACTTACTATCACGAAAAAAGCCTGTTAGCGAAAAGGTAATATTAAAAGAGCTTGGATTTACCGAAGATTGTCCTGTGTTGCATACTATGGCTATGCTGGGTATTTTAACAAAGCAAGACGAAGCTTTGCGTAAAATTGGCGATAAATCACAAAAAATGATTCGCCTTAAAGAAGACCACCCTAATGTTAAGCTTACACCAAAGCAGGCAGAGGCACACGAGGTGCTTAATGTTGCTTTTGCAATTTCTGTTAGAGAGCTTTGCTACTTTACAGGCTGTACACAGGCGGTTGCAGACGGATTAGTAAAAAAAGGTGTTGCAGAATATTTTGAAGAGCAAGTATTCAGAACTCCATCAGTTTATAGAGATATTCAAAAAAATAAAACCGAAATAAAGCTAACCCTTGAACAACAAATGGCTTATGATGATTTAATAAATCGTTACAGGTCAGGCAAAGCACAGGTTTCGCTACTATATGGTGTAACAGGCTCTGGTAAAACCTCTGTATTTATGAGGCTTATAGATACAGCGGTTAAGGATAATAAAGGTGTTATTGTTATGGTGCCTGAAATTTCTCTTACACCACAAATGATAAACCTATTTACCACACGCTATGGTCAGCAGGTTGCTGTTTTTCACAGTGGATTGTCAGTAGGTGAAAGATTAGACGAGTGGAAGCGTGTTAAAAACGGATATGCCAAAATTGCAGTTGGAACACGCAGTGCGGTGTTTGCTCCATTTGATGATATCGGATTAATTATAATGGACGAAGAACAGGAATACACCTATAAGTCAGAGTCAAGCCCACGATATCACGCAAGAGAAGTTGCCAAGTACCGTTGTAATAAACATAATTGTTTATTGTTACTTGCTTCGGCTACACCATCGGTAGAAAGCTTTTATAATTGCCAAAAGGGTAGATATTCAATTAATAGATTAACCGAAAGATATGGTAAAGCTCGTATGCCAAAGGTTATAATTGCCGATATGAATGTTGAAAATCAACAAGGTAATTATAGCGGTATGGGCAGTGTGTTGCTTAAAGCTATAGAAAAAAATTTAGAGCAGGGCAGACAATCAATAATTCTTTTAAACAGACGAGGCTACAACACATTTGTTTCCTGTAAAAAATGTAATGAGATTGTTACTTGTCCTAATTGCTCCATTTCACTTACCTATCATTCAGACAATAACAGACTTATGTGCCACTATTGCGGATATTCCGAGCCTTTACAAAAGCAATGTCCTGTATGTCAAAGCTATGGCTTGCGATTTTCCGGTTTGGGAACTCAAAGAGCAGAAGAAACTTTGCTAGATGCTTTTCCAAATGCAAAAATATTGCGTCTTGATGCAGACTCTACTATGGCTAAGTTTTCTCACGAAAAAAAGCTAAATGATTTTGCACAAGGTAAGTACGATATTATGATAGGAACCCAAATGGTTGCTAAGGGATTAAATTTTCCCAATGTAACCTTAGTAGGTGTATTGTCAGCTGACCAAATGTTATATTCCGATGATTACAGAAGCTATGAAAGAGCTTTTTCCTTACTTACACAGGTGGTAGGTCGTTCTGGCAGAGGTGGTTTAGCAGGTAAGGCGATAATTCAAACCTATACCCCCGAAAACCCTACTATACTACTTGCTTCAAAGCAAGACTACGACAGCTTTTATAAGAATGAAATTCTGCTTAGAAAAGCAATGCTATACCCACCTTTTTCAGATATTTGTATGGTGGGCTTTGTAGGCGAGGAAGAATATAAAACAGAGCAGTCGGCAAGAGAGTTCACCGAAAATCTTGTAAAAACAGCAAGAGAACAGTATTCTAATATTCCTTTGCGTGTGCTTGGATATTCTCCAGCCACTATAAACAGGGTAAATAATAAATATAGATATAAATGCGTTATGAAATTTAGAAACAGTCCTGATTTCAGAAAAATGATGTCACAGCTTTTGTGTGACTTTGGCAAAAATAAAAACAACAACAAGGTAACTGCTTATGTAGACATAAATCCAGATGTTATTTTGTAGACATAAGAATGTTACCATAAAGGAGAAAGAATATATGGATAACCAAGTTTTCAGTGAAGGTACACCTATTGCTTCCTTGTGTAGAAAGTTTGCTTATATAGCTTTTATCATTTTTTGTGCAGTGTGTGCGGTTGTGTCTTTAACTATTACATTTTCCAAGCAACAAAAACACAATTTTTTGGTTGAATATGGAAAATCTACTCAAGGTGAGGTAACATCTTTAAGTCATAACCGAAGAGGAACTCCCTACAATTTACAAGGGCATTATACTGTTGGTGAAAATGTATACGAATTTAGTTGTTCATCAAATACACGTATTGCTAAGGGTGGTTTTTGCACAATACTCTATGAAGAAGATAACCCCTCAAATTATACTGTTGATGTTCTTGATACAAGTTATATCTCCAACTATTTAATTGCATTTTCATTTATCGCAATAGGGTTAGTTTCGTTATTTTTGTTGTCACAGGGAAGAGAAAATATAAGAAATATTTCCCAACTAGAATTTTATAACCGCAATGTAACAGCAGAAAAACGCAGAAAATATATTGAAGAAACAGGTGAAGTCTGGAATATTGACCTTACAAACGAGGAAAAAAACGAAAAGCTTTATAGAAGCAGACAGACAACATCAAATT
>JAXJTR010000034.1:0-7774 GCA_036309465.1 Acutalibacteraceae bacterium | reverse complement strand
TTCCTCCACCAACAAGTTATTATACAGAGTTTTGTTATCTACAAATGTATCATAAACAAACCTTGCACCAAGTCTGAATCCAACCATAAAGCTATCCAGTTCAGACTTTCCGAGAATAACGCTTGAAGCATCAACAAAGGAAGTAAACGCTTTCTTTTCTTCGCCTGTAAGATGCTCATTCAATAAGCTTTCGCTGTTTGCGAGGATAGTCATCTGCTTTTGTATGTAACTACCTTTCTTAACCGAACGAGCCTGTGGGTCGATATTTCCGTAGAATAACTCTTCTATAATATTTTTCATCTGTAATTCCTCCGATTACACTAATATTCTACGAAGAATTTGAAAGAGTCCCTTATGTGCGAGCGAGAAATGTGTTTAACTGCCGATAAAACCTATACTAAAATAAATCCGTTATCAACACTCGTACCACTCAAAACCGACTTAAACACTACGTTTAAGTCGGCTTTTGAGTGTTTTATGTTGGTGTTATGGTTTAGATTAAAAATTAATAGCTAATTATGAAGCAAGTAGTCTATCACCGTTAGAATGGTGTAACACCACAAAAAAGCACACCCGCCATTTGCGAGTGTGCTTTCTTAAAAACACATCATAATTACTCTAAAAATATTGCTCTTTAAAGTGGCTTAAACAAAGCTAAGCTAAAGGATTAAATTATTTTGATACAATCTTTCTTTAGGTAACTATAACTGCACCTGCAACAAGCATAATGAATGATAGAATTACTACTGATGCACTGTCGCCGGTTGGAAACTTACCTGTTGATGAGTTATTTGAAGTTGCCGAAGATATTGTAGCCTCGGTTGAAGTGTCTGTAGAAACTTCTGTTGGAGCGGTTACTGCCTGTGTTGGGGTTTTTGTAGGAGTGTCAGACTCTGTTGGCTCTGTTAAAAGAATAACCAGCAAACAAAGGCGATAACATTTAACAGTTGCTTAAATCAAGGTAGGTGTTAAGTACAATTATGGCATCTTGATACTTACCTTTTCTAGTTTCTTCATTAAGAAAAATATAATCTTCTATTGTGTTAATTTCAAAAAATGTATATTTACACTTATCGACCTCATTTTCTAAAAGGCAAACCATATTGTCAACATTATTCTGAGTTGCAAAAGTATCGTTTAATACATATTTAGCGTTAGACATTACTTTATCCAAAGAACTAATAAAATTAGCGGAAATTTGTAAGTTTTCTTTTAAATATTCAACCTTATTTATTGATGTTTCTAGCTTATCTTTATAAACAGCGTTATCCTTGTTAAAACGTAAGTTTTAATCACGAAACATTCGTAGCAAATATAATGCTTTCATCAACTGCTATTGCTGTTATATTTGATGAAAGCCATAGCGAAGTTGCAACGAAAACAGATAAGATTTTTTAAAACTTAGTGTCCCTTATTTCGTTGAAATTTTATTAATTATCTTTATTATTGTTATTTTTTAACTTGTTTTTCTTTTTCTCTTTAGATGATTTAATCATAAGGAAAACGAGAAGACCACTAAATATAGGAATTGCAACTACTGGTGTTACAATAAGCGGGTCAATCAAATATGCCTCGGTAACAACATTAACTTTCTTAGCATCTTCTATATTTTCAATTCGGGTTCCTCTTACAAGCAAACGGTGTGTGTTGATAGCGTATGGGCTACAGGTTACAAGTGTGCAATAATCCTCACCTTTTACAACATTAAGCTCGTTTATTTCGGTAGGCAAAACAACAAGCACCTGATCAACCTGATAAGTTAAGGTTCTGTCAAGAATTGTTATTGTAAAAATATCGCCTACAACAAGCCTATCTAAATTTGTAAATAGTTTAGCAGAAGGTAAACCTCTGTGAGCCGAGAGTACACTGTGGGTGCTTTCTCCGCCTACAGGTAGATTTGAACCTTCAAGATGACCAACTGCTGAGTTTAGAACCTTTTCACTTGTTCCGTGATAAATTGGCAACTGGATTTTGATTTTATCAATTGTAATATAACCCATCATTCCGTCGCCATTAACATCAAGAGTAGAGTAATACTCATTATCAAGCTCTGAGTAACCTAAAAACGGAAAAGAGATAAGCTTTAATTTACGATTATATTCATCTGCTTTTCTAAAATTTTCAGAAAAATCTTTTGGGGTAAGGTCAACAATTAAATCGTCATAATTCATTATAGCCTTAGACTGACTTTTTTCATTTAAAAAATCACTTACTGTGGGGTAAAGCAGAATACACAAGCCTACTAAAAACACAATAACCAATATAATTGTTGATGTTAAACCACTTTTTTTCTTTTTTAATTTATTATTGTTATTTTCTTCCATAATTCATCTTTTGTTTTTCTTTAAAATTTTCAACGTCAACACCGAAGGTTCGGTAGTAACGTTCAAAATTTTAAGGGATATTCCCCTACCACCCTTATGTTGGTAGGGGAATAAATTAAATATTAACTATGTTAATATGTAGCTTATGATTTATATAAATTCTTTAAAACTTTGTAATAATCAGATTATTACACCATTATGAAAATGAAGCCATTCTCTTCTTTGAGATAAGAATAACTGCTGCTATAAGCATAAGTAGAGCACCAACACCATAGAAGATTGCTGTACCAATACCACCTGTTTCAGGGAATACACCACCAGTTTTGTTTTCTACTTCGATAGTCGCTGGAGTTGCACCGTCAATTTTGTATTCAGCTGTAAGCTCAGCATCTTTACGGTTGCTTGTAATAGTAACTACCTTATCTGTTGTAAGCTTGTTATAGCCTTCTGGAGCTTCAACCTCGTGAAGTGCATATACACCTTCATCTAGTCCAACAAATTCAAATTTACCATTTGCATCAGTGATAATATTTGTAACTGTACCCTCAGTATCAACCATATAAGTAGGAACTGCTGCACCTGCTACCTGTGAGAACTTAATTACTTTGTTATCTTTGTCAAGAAGCTGGAACTCAGCACCTGCAAGAGGTGTTTTATTTTCTCCGTCTTTTGTGAACTTCAAAACATCCATTTTCCATGTGTATGTTGTTGTTGTATGTTTAGATGTTTCCCATGTGCTGTCTTCACCGTATGAAAGGTAAACTGTGTTGTCGTTACCGTCGTCTACAATTTTAGCCATTTCGTTAAGCTTTGCAGAGTAGTAAACTGTAAGCATTGTGCCCTTAGCAAGAGTTTTAATGTAATCGTTGTCAAACTCAATATCAAATGTGTGGTTATCAGCAGGAGAAGCTATTACTGTATAGTTTGCACCATCAACCACTGAACCATTGTCAAGCTTTACAACAACATCGTTGTTGAATGTAAGACCTGTGTCCATTGTATCGTGCATTATATAATTTGTTACACCTTCACCAATAGTAATTGTTGATTTAAAGTTAACAACCTGATCGATATCAGCATCGTTTACTTTGCCCCAACCCTCGTCAGCTTGACCTATCTCGCTATCTTCCTGAACGTACTTGTCAATATCAGGCTTTTCGTTCTTTTCTATTGCTGTAAAATCTCTGTTTGTATTTGTAAGAGAGCAAAGAATACCCAAAGATGAGTCAATTGCATAGTAACCAAATTCAAGACCTGTAAATTCTACAGTGCTATCGTTTGCCTTTTTAGTTTCTTTTGCAGCAATACCGTTATTCTTTGCATAAGCAATAGCTGCTTTTGCAATAGTTTGGTCAACCTCAGTTACGCCATCTTTTAGTACAACTGTTGTCTTATCTGCTACAGTTGTTACAACAAAATAATCTGTAGCAGGCTCTGTTGTAAAGAAATCTGCCCAATTTTCTTCGATTGTATAGATACCCTTAGACGCATCTGCTTTTGAAGGAGCAAAATTAAGCATTTTGTAGATTTTGTACTCTGCATCATCTTCTGCATTAGTAATTTTAATAGTACCTTGATTTGTATTAGCAGAATCATCTTCTGCAAAAAGCCACTGTGCTCATTGATAAAATGAACACGATTGATAATAAAATTGCAAATATTTTTCTCATAATTTTTCATCCTTTCATTTTTAATTTGCAAATTTAAAATTAGATTTTGTTTTATCGTCGCAATCTTCTGTTTGTTTCAGGAGATTAGTAAATTAACCTCCTTTCCTTCTTACGACGAATCAAACTATACAAAACTGGTAATGTAACTAGCAAAATACCAATTATTGTTATATTTAATGTACCTGTGCCACCTGTTTCGGGTATAATAAAGCTACCTGAAAAGTTTTCAATAGCAATAAGAGTTGTAACACTCTGTATTTCTTTGTTAGGGTCATGGTCATAGTAATAAAAATACACAGGTTTTTCCAATAATTCATATCCCTCTGGTGCATTGTACTCTACAAAAGCATAAGGTCCACCCTTAGTAAGATACTGAGATTCTATAAGAACTGTACCATCTGCACCTGTTGTATATGCACCTATAAATCTAAGCTCTTTACCATTCTCTGCTTTAATATGCTGAGGTGCACCTGACGGAGCTAATGTATAAGGATCTCCCATAGGTCCGTAAAGTAAGAATTTTGCGTTTGGTAGCGGAAGATTTGTTACACCATCTTGTTTAAGAAGGGTAATACTATTGTTAGAACCTGACGCACCACCACTGTGTTCTTGAACATTAAAATGTGCACTAATAACATCTGCAACCTCAGCTTTACCACCAACCTCAACAAAGTTTTCAACTGCTACACGACCACTTTCTGTTATCAATGTGGTGTAGTCAATTATTATATGTAGGCTGTCTGGCACAACAAACACCATAGCATTTGTTGCCATATCATAGGTTAAGGTATATGTGTATTGACTATCTTTAGAATTAAAATCAATCCATTTACCAGTGCTTGTTTCATACTTTAGCTTGATTGAATCCCAGTAAATAGACAGATTTGGTGTCATTGCATCACGAACAATAAGGGTATCAACACCCTCAATAATGTCAAGAGCTTTTCTGTTTATGTGAACCTGAAAATCCAACTTTTCGTTATCTTGATTAACGTGTTTATGTAACAAGCCTGTATAAAACTCTGATGTTTCTGTAACAGGCCCAGATGAACCATCGTTATCCCATTTAACCTCGGCAGTGTTATCAAGCTCAAATTTAGCATAATCTGTAGTGTACAGATATTCGTCCTTAACTTTAAGCTTATAGGTAAACACAAACCTACCACCTGCATTAACCTCGTTATAATAGTCTTTAAATGTTACTGTGTTTGGAATTTTGTTCCACTTAACAGGATCGACTGCTTGATTATAATTAATAAAAGTAAAGTCATCTGCAAGGGCTTCAATAGTGTTACCTGTTACAGTGCCTGTGTATTGATATTTAGCAAGCCACATTTCTTTATACCACGGAGAATAACCTGTTACAACAAGTGAATTAGGCACATATTCAAGCCTTTCATCAAAAGTATCAGTAAACCACATTTGGGCTATATTTCTGTTAATATAGCCCTCGTCACCATTTGTACCGGGAATAGAGTTATTAAATACAACAGTATAATCTATGATACCATCTTCATTAACAGTTGAATTTTTTGTTATTTTAGGTGAGTAATCATAGTCGGTTGTACCTACACCTGAAATAGTAGGTGTGTAATTAAGGTATGCGTTGTTTGAAAGCTTATAGCCTTGAAGAAGCACCTCTCCAACAGTCAAATCGCCTGTTAAATCGCCATACCATTCAGTACCTGTTTTTGCATCAAATGGTATTTTATAAGAAACTTTAAGTGAAGATGCTTCTGAAAGAATCCATTTTGAAGACTCGGGATTAGGTTCAGAAGTATTGAAGAAAACCTTAAAGCTGTGCATTTGATATTTATCGTCTTCTATAGCGGGAGCAACAAGAATGTAGGTGTTTTCTATGGTGCCCCCCTCTTTGTATGGTGTAAAATCAATGGTTTTTCCGCTTTCTGTTGTTGCGGTAATAACCATATCTTCTGGAATATTTTCAATAAATAGAGTGCCTGTAGCATTGCTATAGTTCCAGAATTCTGGGAAATCTGTAAGGAAAAATCCTCCTACATCTTTTATAGTTGCTGGAACATCAGCCTCTATTGTAAAATAAATATACTCACCATCATCGCCTCTTGCTATTTTACTTACATTTGGAACAAATCCAACAACCTCTGCAGAACCACCTGCATATTCCTCTTTACCATTGATAGTTGCTTTTACACTGTTGGTATAGTTTACGCTATTACCATTAATAGCCTCATCATAGGTTGTATAGTAAGTTATAGCAAAGGAATGACCTGTTGGTAGCGGAAAGCTCATAGAGTTACCATTAACAGTAACATCATTCCAGCTTATGTAAGCATCTGGAAGCAAATTGCCCCATGCGTCGTAGCTAACAATGCGAATGGGTGTATCTTTATAATAATCAAGCCCATTACCCAGTGTATCCGTAACAATAGTACCAAATAGGTCGGTGTTATTTTTTTTAATTTCAACTATCCATTCAATAACATCAACAGAGTTACCGTTATTGTCTGTAAGAACCGCTTGTTTACCTTTTTTCTTTATTCTTTCCAATTGAAGTTTTTGCCAATCCTCATTCCAAACATCAACATATCCATTAAGTGCATTTGCGCCATACGCATAAACACCATTCCACATATCAACTGCTTCACTAGAAAGAAGATTGTCATAAATTTGTGTTTTATATGTAATCAAAAAACCATTACCTGCTGAAAAATCAGGAAAGCCCGAAATGCTAAAACCTTCATTTGCACCACTGCTGTGCGAAGGGTGGTCTGAAATTATTGGCTGAGGGTCAATAATGTTTCCGTCAAGGTCAGTTACCACAATAGTATCTCTAAGAGTATAGTGATTTTCCCATATCTCGTCATTAACAACCAAATCTTTTACAACACCATGAGTTGCCTCAACCTTGACTGTATATTCCATTGTGTTGTCGTCAGAGTTGTATTTACCATGTGTTTTAACAACATTCATTGTAGCATTACCATCAACAACAAAATTAAGATTAAGTTTATCATTAAACTCAATTTCTGTTGAATTACCTGCCTCAAACTCAGCAACTGTGGCGTGAAAATCTATGGTAAAGTCAACATTTGAATATTTATCAACAAAGTTTACACCATTTTGATCCTCATAGAAACGAACCTTTAGTAAACCTGTTTCATCAAGATAATACTCACCTACATCAGACATTGTTCCATTTTCTGTTTTTGCAGAAATTGTATGCCATTCATCAAAAGGCTGGCAGTTAAGATTTGATGGTAGCTGATATGTAAGGAAGCCATCTTCGTTATGCTTAAACTGAACCCAATGGTCGCCACTATTAATTTCACTAAATCCAAGAGAAACCAAATAAGTTTCTCCCAAATAAACAGTTGCACCGTCAGACAATTCTACACCTGATAATGTTTTTATAGAAGCATGAATAATTTCCTGCTCAAGATCCGACGTAAAAATTATACCTTCGTCCAAAGTGAATTCTTCGTCTATATCATAGTCATCGTCTGTATAATTCATTAACATAAGCGATTCGCTATCATATATATATGTCACTGGTGGATTTTTTGTCATCTTAAACATTACCGGCTTTTCTTCCATACTAGGAATATACTTATTAATTCTGCCTGACAATTCAGGTGTAGTTACAGAACCCTCGGTTGCATACTCTTTAGGAGAATCCACAAAATGCTCTAGCTCATAAAGATTACTTGTTTTACCATAGCCTAAAACATTATCGAAATTTTGGTATACTACTTCATTTACAGCACCATCAACATTACCTTCTATTACAATTAGAATGTC
>JAXJTR010000033.1:0-4846 GCA_036309465.1 Acutalibacteraceae bacterium | reverse complement strand
GGGTACATAATATCATTCTCCTTCAGTTTTTCTTATTAGATAAGCGTATATATTAATTGCAGTAACAAGCTCTTTTCTGTCTTCGGGTGTTTGTATCCAGCTGTAAAGCTTTTGTGAAAATTCATTATATTTTCGTATAGCCTCTGTATCCTTTTTATTTTTAGGCTCCATTCTCGAAAGTAGATAGGCATATCTTGCTATATTAATTTTGTCATCGCAGTTTCTAATGTAAAACAGCAAATTATATAAAAAGCTTTTACCATGCTCGTTGTTGCTTTCAAAAAATCCTTTAAGTACAGCAAGCTTTTCGTTAAGTACACTGTTTTCAAAATCTGTCCATGAATATGTATTTTCATCAGAAAATAGAGTAACAGCATTTTTAGTTTTCCCCTGACTATCTGTATAGCTCTTTGAGCTATCCTCTAGTACTTCAACCTCTTTTGCAGAGATACTTACAGGGAATGATGAATTATATATCCCTATACCAGCAGAAATTGACAGTGTATCCTCTGTGAATTTCTTAAATTCATTTTTTAAATCAACAGCAAAGCCAATTACATCATTCCAAGCACCAATGATGAAAACATCATCTCCACCAGAATATACAATTACAGCATTTCTCTTTTGGTTAGGCTTATCCAAGGTATAAACACCATTAGCAAGAATATGGTTTATATGCTTTTTAAAGAATAACGAGAGCTGTCTTGAAAGTGTAGCAGTTCTTGAAAGTGTAACATATCTTTTGCCAACATCGTTTCTTTCAAAGCCGTGTACAAAGGCATGTCCTAGGTTATCAACATCAGCTCTTAAAACAGCTATTCTATCAATACCCTCAGCGATTTTTGCAAGCTTTTCGGTTTCGTCCTCTGAATGGTAAGCACCAATCCACAGCTTTGTGGCAACCTCTTTACCGATGTACATCTTATTTTTGCCATAGCTTCGTATATAGTATTTATCGTTTTTCATGCGATGTCTTAACGACTTCTCAGAATCAGCAACAAGATAACAATTAAACGGTAGCTTTAATCCCTTTTCACTTTGACCATGTATAATTGAGAAAAAGTCTGTATCCATAATATCCATTGACATATATTGCAAATTTCTGCAAAAACTACATAGATTATTTTCGTCAACTTTTTCTAAGGATTTACAAACCTTACATTCTCTTAAACCGTCTGTGTTGTCGTTTTGATTAAGCTCCATAATATTTTCTACTGAATAACGCATAAGCTTTTTACGACTTATGATTCGGCTCATATTAGAAAATATTTCTGCATAGCTTCCGTCAGGCTCATTTCTAAAATCTAATGCACTACATTCGCTATAACCACCTGCTATATATAGCTTTGTTTTAAAGTTTTTAAGCAACCAGCTGTTAACCTCATTTTCGAATTTATCTATTTCGTTCTTTGTATGCTCGGTATTTGCAAGCAATATGTAGCAATGACCACCACCAGAGTAAATTATATTTGCTCGTGATAATTCAAGTCTTGTTAAAAGCTCATCTATTAGGGTTTCCATAAATATTTCAAGATAAAAGGATCTTGCACGCAGTGTTTTTAATGCACCATCTATATTTATTGTATAGATAAAGCTTTGTATACCAGAAATATCTATTGAGTACATAAGAAAAGCCTTTTCAGAATAAAACTTATTTGCGTTTTCAAATAAAGCTTCTCGATAATTGCATATCTTTTTATCAGTTAGATAATCATATATACAGCTACTTAATGCTGATGTAAGCTTTAGATGGTCAAACAATGATATATCTGCTACTTCTTTTTTAGATGTTGATGATGGCACATAGGTAAGCAATGCCTCGGTTATTTCTAAAACAGAATTAATATACTGTTCAAGAGGATTTTTAAAATCAATAGCTCTTAATGTATCAAAAAGCTGTGCTTTTACAGATGAATAAAAAAAGCTATCAAAATTAATTCTTTTATCAGTAGGATAGTTAATACCATATTTATCCTCTAATGTGTGAGGAGAATAATATTTTTTAGAGGAATTGTTATTAAGCAAATTAAATACACTTTCTAGTGGAGTATCAACTGCAAAGCCTGGTTCACTAGAAACCGAAATTCGTCTATCACTTGCTGATGCTATATTGTCGGCAATATAAGTAATATAAGCCGTTGAGGCATTATCAACCATTGAATTTGATAGTGGAGTATAATGATGATACTTAACAGCGTTGAGTATTTCAGCGTCTTTCACATTTATTTCTTTTTTGAGGAAATCGTATCCACTATCACTATGATTTCTATTATCACCAGCACGATAAAGCACTTTACCAATATCGTGTAATAAAGCCCCTAATATAATTTTAATTTTTTTATCATTCAACAGGTTCAACCTCCTTTGTTTTTATTAAATTAATTGCACCCATTCCTAATGATGCTTTCATACCAACACCAAGATATGAGCCTATCTCAAAAAGCGTTTCTGCGAAATTTCTAAGAATAGCAGGGCCATTGATTTGTATAATTATATAGCCTACAAAGCCTGTTATTCTTCTACCCTCAACATGATGTACAACCGTTTTTAGGCTGTAAGCCACTATCTTGCTATTATTCTCAAGAGCTTTCAGTGTTTCGTTATCATCAAAGGATATGTCACTTGAGATTAACTGTGCTTTTTTCATCAGACTGTGATAAATTAAATGTAAATCCGGATAGGTTACAAGCTCGCCCTTACTTTTAAAGGCAGTAGGTGCCGAAAATTCCAGCTTAATGTTATTTGAAGTGTTGCTTGTAATACAGCCACTAAATAATTTGTCAACACTTTCAGTATATAAAATCTTTTTATCGATTTTGACTAGTGCGTTGTTTTTGTGTATTAAAGTGAATTCTATAAAACTTTCATCTAATAACGGTTTTATGATGTTCTCGTAAGACTCTTTACCAACAGTAGCTACTGTCCAACACCAACCATTAGTATCTTTCTTTAAATTAATACTGAAAGGGTTAAGACCTCCACTATGTAAAAATTCTGCATATTCTGGTTTTATAATTGACATCATTGCACCGTGTAATAAAGAGCTTATATGATATGTTATTTCAAAATCACCAGATGAAATATATAATTTTAATTTAGCTAACATTGTTTCTCCCTTTCTCTCATTATCCTATTTTATTTAAATGCAATCGACATATTTATTGTATATGTTAAATTATACCACTTTAACCCATTATTATCAATATATTTTAGTTGTTTTAACCCCGAATATACTTTTAACTTTTGAAAAGACTAAAGAATCATCATTTTTAGAGTTGAAAAACGCTATTAAATAGTAAAAACAATATAAGAGAGAACACATAATGTTTGATGATGTGGGTGGTATCCCAATCAATGGTTGGTGCTATTATTACAGTTTACAAGGCTAGAAAACAATTGAGAAATCGCTTTAATAGAGATTTTTTCAGCTTAACAAAATAGGGATTGAGGTCATATGACTTCAATCCCGCTATTTTTTATATCAGATATAGTCCTACAGCAAAGCATTTTCTTCTGTGCTTGTCCAAAGCTGTTGCAAACTTGATTGTGCGTTTATCAAGCTTGCCGTGTGAGATGAATTTGTAGCTTGCAAATGGTAAAATCTCCAACTGAGGGTGCTCTTCTGGTACAGAAGAACTAGCACATTTAGAGTTAGTGGGTGCTATTGTTTACCAGTTAACAAGGAATTTAACACCGGAAGAAATTGAAAAATCAGGTTTTCAAACATATTTCGTTAATCATACAACCGGAATATATCCATCAGATGCTAATGGTACACCTTTTACCGCAGCGTATATACAAAGTAAAGGTGACCCTATAACTGACCTACACGAAAATTTGGCGGCAGAAGGAAACGCTCATTAAACAGTAGTACTGCTTAATGAGCGTTTTTATCAAAATTGAGGTTTTGTATCAGCTTTGCAAAATGATATTAAGTACATACTTTGTGATAGACCACTCAGAGCTATCAAAGAATATTTCAAAGGAAAATTCGTACCTGTAGATGGTGTACAGATACAAATTAATGATAAAACTGCTGATAAAATTGAGTTCTATCTTATCTCTAATGGTTATGTGGATATGTAGTAATATTCCTTCTGACCAAAAAGCTTACGCATACTGCCATATCCATAAACACAGTCAAACCAACTGAGTAATCTAGAATTTCTTCAACAGTAAAAGCATAATCAATGTCATTGGCGGTATCTGATAATATCAGCTTGTCCACAATTGAAAGTTTGTATTTCTGGGCTGTTGTTGAGTCTGCAACAATATTGCTTCTGCCCTCTATTGGCTTTGGTGAATAGTATCTGTTGTTATTGTCAATACCGATAATATTCACATCAAGAGTATAGCCTAAGCTTGTTTTAGAAAGATTCTCTATATAGCAAGACTCTGCATTTTCGGTAGCTATTTCCTCTGGATATTTCAGGTTATACATATATTCATATTTTGTATCCTCGTATTTTCTTTGTTGATGTTATTACATAGCACATCGCAGTTCATACCAAGCATAAATATCAGTATACATATAAACATACTCCAAATTACTGTTATTCCTGCTCTTGTTTCACGAGTCAGCTGTCTTATCTAAAACATGCCATTCATTGCAGAATCTAGCATATTTTCTACTCTTTCTATAGCAGTTGCTCTCTTGCTGTTTTAAGGTTTGAGCAGGAGAAAAGCTGTCTGTTATCTGTTCTAAGTGCCTTACTTAGCCCTTGATTCAGCTCTTTATCATCTGCAACTATCAATAGCTATTCCATATAATACTACTTGCCCCTTTGTCAGTCTAGATAATCACGTTTTTATCAGCCTGGCTTTTTGCAGTAAGATAATATACAGC
>JAXJTR010000032.1:0-20337 GCA_036309465.1 Acutalibacteraceae bacterium | reverse complement strand
TTACAATAACTAAAAGCACTATCACCTATTGTTTTTACACCATTACCAATTGTAAGCTCTGATAAAGCAGTATCAGAATAAAAGGCATAATTATAAATTGTTGTTACAGTATCTGATATCTCTACTTTCTTCAACAAATCACAATAGGAAAACGCACTATTACCTATTGTTGTTACACCATTACCTATACTTACACTTTCAAGACCATTACAATCATAAAAAGCACAATAACCAATAGTTGCATTATTTCCGCCTTTGATATTTACACTTTTTAAGCCTGAACAATATCTAAATGCGTAGTCATATATACAAGTAAGACCTTCGCCAATTTCTACACTTGTTAGACCTTTACAATCACTAAAGGCATAATTACCTATTGTCTGCAAGCTGTTTGGAAATTTAATAGTTGTTAATGAGTAATCATTTTGAAATGCCCATTGACCTATTGATACAAGCTTTGTACAAGCTGACAAATCTAGCTCTGTCAGTGCTGTATTGTTGTAAAAAGCATAGTTACCAATAGAAACTATGTTTTTGCCAAAGGTTATTGATGTTAGTCCTTTACTACTAAAGGCATAATCACCTATGGCGGTTACTTTTTTACCTGATATTGCGGCAATTTCTCCGCCTGTTACAACATCAGGAATAACTACATCGGTACTTTTACCGTTGTAGCTTACAATTTTGACCTCTGTGTAATCGTTTATTAACGAATACGTAAAGTCACCTTCTGTGTATGTTTCTTCTGCACCTGACTGTCCTGTTAGTATATCAGCTGCGGATACAAATGCCGAGTGGAAAAATTCGCTTGGCAAAATTGTAAAAGAGCTAAATACTGTCAGAAAGACAAGTACATAAGAAACGGCTTGTTTCAATTTTTTCATTGAAAAACCTCTCTTTCTGGTATTGCAAATTTTATTTTTTAGGATTTGAGTAAAGCTATGATGGTGCTAAAGTAGCCACTCATATTCTAAAGGCAATACCTTTAATATTATACTTCCATAAATATACAACAGTCAATTTGTCATTTTAGATAAGTTTTCGTAGATATTTAATACATTTTGAATAATAATATCTTATTTTTATACTAAAAAGTTCATACGATGAATATAAAAAATAACACCCCACAAAATACATAAATTGAAACATAAAGACTAGAAATTGTTAATTTTCTACATAACAAATCCCCTTAAAGTAGTCTTGAAGCTTCTAACTCTTCAAAACAATACTTTAAGGGGATAATATTGAATATTTTCTAAAAAGACAGCAAAATTTAATTAATCAGCGTCCTCTTCTGAACAACAGTGGTCATCGTCACAATCTGAACAACCGCAACCACAATCGCAATCACAGTCATCTTCATCATCAAATAATGTGCTAAAATCAAACTCTAAAATTTCACCGCAGTTAGGACATTCTGTTTCACCACAAAGAAGAATCTCTTCCTCTACATTGATTTCCTCACCACAAGTTGGACAAGTAACCTCATAGAAAACATTTTCATCATCGCAGTCACAACAGTCATCGCAATCACAGTCGCAATCATCGTCATCACAACAACAATCACAATCATCATAAACCTCATCCTCAAGCTCTGACAAACCGTCTTCTAGCTCTGCTACCTGCTCTACAACATCATCTACAACATCAGCAACACAAGTTACCGCTTTAGATAGCTCTGTAAGAGCCTCTAGCATAGCGTTAATAACCTTAACTTCGTCTTTACTCTCGTCTAGTTTAAGACCATCTTTTAGACCGTTGATATAAGCAACTCTCTCTAGTAATGTCATAATATAATTCTCCTTTGCTATTAAAACATTAAATTATGCTCTAGACATATACTCGCCTGTACGAGTATCAATCTGAATTGTGTCGCCTTCGTTGATAAAGATTGGAACCTTAATCTCTGCACCTGTTTCAAGTGTAGCTGGCTTTGTAACGTTAGTAGCTGTATCACCCTTAACGCCAGGCTCTGTCTGTGTTATCTGTAGCTTAACAAATGTTGGTGGCTCTACACCGAATACGTTGCCCTTGTAAGATAGAACCTTACAAATCATATTCTCTTTAACGAACTTGAAGTTATCGCCAAGTACATCCTTGTTGATAGGTGTCTGCTCATATGTTTCGTTATCCATAAAGTAATATAGCTCGCCATCTTCGTAAAGATACTCCATATCCTTTCTCTCGATGAAAGCTGTTGGGAATTTTTCTGTTGGGTTGAATGTTTTTTCAACAACTGCACCAGAAATAACATTTCTAATCTTTGTTCTTACAAAAGCTGCACCCTTACCAGGCTTAACATGCTGGAACTCGATAATTGAAACAACCTGTCCGTCCATCTCAAATGTAACGCCGTTTCTAAAATCGCCTGCTGTAATCATAATTATTTTCCTCCTAAAATTCTTTAGCGGTGTAATACACCGAACAATACATATACATTATACATAATCTGTTATAAAAATGCAACAAAAATCTAAATAAATAACACACCAATCTAATTTAGTTGATTATAAAATTAAATCGGACAGCAATAAAGAAAAAAATCATAGCGATAATTGTATAAGCAAAGTGATAATAAAATATAACCAAAGAAGTTACACTATGACATTAACTCAATATAACTCAGGAAGAAGAAATTCAAGCATATCAGCATATAACAATGTTTCAAATATGACAAATAAAAGCATTGCTAAAGTTAGGTATTAGAAAACAGAAATAGCAAAACAAGTTGGGATAGCACGCTCTACATTGTATGATGAATTAAATAGAGAAACTGTAGAGCAATTAGATAGTAATTTAAAAATTCACAAAGAGTACTTTGCTGTATAAAACCGTTGGTTAAATAAAGCTTACTACAATATGTACAGTTGAATTTTATATTTATATCAATTTTATTTTTCAATAATACTATATACTTTTTCTGACCAATCCCATATATTTTTGCAATCGTTATTAATGTAAATAATTTTATCCTTTAAATTATTTGGAATGTATGCTTCAAGCTTATCTTTTAACTTTAATGGAATTACTACTTTATAGACCCAATCGCTAAGGATTACCTCATCTTTAATTTTCATAGGTAATACTCCGTCAAAAATCTTATTATGATGTTCTATTAGCCGGTCATATTTAAGATAAAACCTTACACCTGGATTGAAATTTATACTTAAATCTTCATCAGTTGGAAAACGCTCTAGCTGGCGTTCCATAACCAATCTATCACCTGCTTGGCAATTTCCCCATGCAAACATTATATATTCAAAATAGTCAGCAGGGTCATTTGCGGCATTGCGTTTTTCCTTCATTAATTCTTCTACCGATACTTTTCGTGCTTTTACTGCTGACAACAAACTTCCGCACTTAAAGATTTTTATAGCATTATCTACAGAGGTTGTATGACATACATAATCAGTAACACAGCCCTTTCTATATGGGCACGCTGTACATTCCGTTATCAATTTTGGTCGTGCAATTTTTAAATATGTTTCTTTATTTGCTATTTTTTCGTTAATTATATTTAGTAAATCTTTATTTTCACATTCAATTGTACATTTTCTACCGTATACATTTTCATATTCTATAAATTCAATAATTGTTCTAATTTCCCAATCAGATATTTTAGGATAATTTGAAAGCTTTTTATAAAAAACTCCGTCCCATACTTCTGTACAATCAAAATCACCGATTTTTATTATCATATTTCTCTCCGAATTTAGATTATATTTTAAAATGTTGCTTTTTAACATAAGCTATATTTTTATGCGTATTTTATGTTGTTAATTTCTTTTTGTAGATTTTCTAAAAAGCTGCCTGCGTGAGCACCGTCCATTTGTGTGTGATGAAACTGAAACGATATTGGAAGATAATATCTAAATAGCTTTTTTCGGTATCTTCCCCAAATAATAAATGGATTATTAAAAATACCACTATTCATACCAACAGCACCGTCAATTTCTGTATCAATAATTGCAGATGTGCCAATAACCATACTATCAGCTGACAAATCTCTATCCTGACATTTTTCTGCTGTTTGGGTGGTATATTTTAGATAATCAAGATTAAATCTGGTTAAATCCTCATTATACAGAATATCACAAGAACTTACCTCGCCATCTTTATTTTTTACAATGGTGTTTACTGCAAGTGTATCGTATTGAATTAACTTTTTATCCACCGGTAAAATGTAAAATTCTTTTATGCTAGTTGCAGATTTCCCTATACAATAACAAAGTAACATATTAAATTTTAAATGTTTCCTTTTTGATAACCTAATAAGATTTGTTACGTCTATTGTTTTAAAAAATGTAACCATTGGGTTAGGTGCTTTCATCCAAAGTGCATATGCCATTGCTCTTGTAGTGTCTTTAACATTAACTTCTTTTGCCATTATTTTCTCCCAAAAATAAGTTTTTAAATTAATTACATTATATCACATAGTAATTTATATTTCTATAAATTCAACTTTATATTAAATCTTTGATCAAAAATAAAAATCTCCCTTAAACAATTACCTTTAGCAAGTTGTTTTGAGGGAGATAACTTTTAGTATTTTTAATGTTTTGTAATTTGATAATGATATTATTTTTCTTTTTTGTTAGTTTTTTGATTACTTTTAACCTGCTTTACTACAGAGCCTATAATATCTGCAAAGGTTGATTTTTTGTCATCTGTTGCAGTTATGTCTATTAGTTGCACATCATTTTCTGTAATTACAAGAAAGGTTACAGGAGTTAGGTTAACACTACCACCAGTGCCCATTGGGGTTTGCTTTCTCTTTTTATGATCATCCACTATATCTGCTCCGCCACCTGCAAATCCTACAGAAACCTTTGAAACAGGGATAATGGTCATATTATTAACTTCAATTTTTTCGCCTAAAACTGAATTAGCATCAGCCATTTCTTTAACCTTATCAAAGGTATGTGACAGTATATTCAGCAAATCACTTGATTGATTTAGGTTTTTACCATTACCCATTGTTTCTATTCCCCTTTATATTTTTTACAATTTCTTTAAATAATAAGCGAAGTCCAGCTATTACAATAAAAACAATTCTTATTGATATAGCTATATGAAAATCCAACACTGTTTCTTCTTTGTTGAAATCACATTTAATATTTACATTCACTTTTTTATTATTTACCTTCATTAATGACATTATAAAGCTAATAGCCGGATATATAGTTGCACAAGCTATACCATATTTTGTGGCAGTATCTGCCGGATCTGTACCACCGGCGATATAATAAAGACTTAATTTTTTTAACTTAACATGGCTAAAAGACCAAACAATTTGCTTTATAATTTCTATTACTAAACCTATTATATCAGTAATTGAGGTATCTTTGCCCTTATCCTTTTTATCTGTAGCTTTATCTTTTTTCTTTTCTTCTTTTTTTGTTTTATCTGATTTATCAGATTCAGACGTTGTTTTATTAAGAAGCTTTTTGATAAAAGGACTTGTGCTTTCTGAATCTCCAATAGAAAAACATAGAATTTTAATATACTTCTTTACACCGTTGTTTTGGTCATTTTCAACTACAATATTTATAGGGATTGCCAAAATGCAAAGAAAAAGTATCATTATGATAGCTAGTATAATACCAATAATTTTAAGAACTATCACAAACACTCCTCCTTATATTATAATCGGTTAGAAATATATAGAAAATTATAAAACATAAAATCTTAAAAATCAATAAAATAAGGTCAATAAACAGAAATGATTTACTTTTTAATTAAATATCTCAGTTAATGCTTTTAGTGGTGGAGTGTATTTTTTCATTCTTACACATATTCTAGGCTTACCGTCTAGCTTTAGCATTGCCTGACCTGTTAATTTATCCAATAATTCTGCTACTTTTGGTGTGCGAACATCAGTAAGATATAGAATGATATTTGTATCCATTTGCTTAATTTCGTATATTCCATAGAGAGAGGCAGTGTTACGAATTAGTGCAACATTAATTAATCCCATAACTGCCGACGGAACATCACCAAAACGGTCTATAAGCTCGTCTATAACATCATCGGCATCATCTTTATTGCGTATATCTGCAATTCTTCTGTACATTGCTATACGAAGTTTAAGTGACGGTATATATTCTTCAGGAATATGTGCAGGAATAGGAACATCAACTGAACATTCAATATCGGAGGGAGCAGGCTCTTCTCCTCTTTCCTCTCTTATAGCTTCATTAAGGAGTTTAAGATACATATCATATCCTACAACTTCCATATGTCCGTGTTGCTGAGCACCAAGAACATTTCCGGCACCACGGATTTCAAGGTCACGCATTGCAATTTTAAAACCACTGCCAAACTCTGTAAATTCCTCTATTGCAGATAACCTTTTGGCTGAAACCTCAGTAAGAACTTTCATTGGTCGGTAGGTAAAATATGCGTATGCTCTTCTTGATGAGCGTCCTACTCTACCACGAAGCTGGTGAAGCTGTGATAATCCCATATGGTCGGCATTGTCTATAATTAATGTGTTTGCGTTAGGAATATCTACACCTGTTTCGATTATAGTTGTACAAACAAGCACATTTATTTCTTGCTCTAGCATTTGTCGCCAAACCTCTGACAGCTCACCCTCTCCCATTTTTCCGTGGCCTATTCCAACTCTAGACTCTGGGATTGCCTGAGAAATATTGTATGCACAGCTTGTTATGGTATCTACGCTGTTATGCAAATAGAATACCTGTCCACCTCGTCTTAGCTCTCGTCTAATTGCTTCATAAATAACCTCTTGGTCGTATTCCATAACATAGCTTTGAACAGGCTGTCTATCCTGTGGGGCTTCCTCTAATACAGACATATCTCTTATACCACTCATAGCCATATTTAGAGTTCTTGGAATAGGAGTTGCAGAAAGAGTTAATACATCTATATTCTGACATAACTCTTTAAATTTTTCCTTTTGTGCAACACCAAAGCGTTGTTCTTCGTCGATGATTACTAAGCCTAAATCTCTGAATTTAACATCTTTTGAAATAAGTCGATGAGTACCAATTACCATATCAACTTCACCTGTTTTCAGCTGTTTTATTATTTCAGCTTGCTGTGCAGGTGTTCTAAATCGTGACAACAACTCTATTTTTACAGGAAAGCCCTCAAATCTTCTTAAAGCTGTTTGAAAATGTTGCCAAGCAAGTATCGTTGTTGGACAAAGTAAAGCACATTGTTTTGAGTCGGCTACACATTTAAAAGCAGCACGCAAAGCAACCTCTGTTTTTCCAAAGCCTACATCACCGCATAAAAGTCTGTCCATTGGGGCAACTCGTTCCATATCGTTTGTAATTTCATCAATACAACGAAGCTGGTCGGTAGTTTCTTCATATTCAAAATGTGCAGCAAAATCGTGATGCCACTCGCTATCTTGTGAAAAGGCGTAGCCCTTTGCTTTCATTCGCTGTGCGTATAGCTTGGTTAGCTCGTGAGCTATATCCTTAACTGCACTGCGAACTCTTGATTTAGCTTTTGCCCAGTCACTTCCACCTAAATTACTTAATTTAACCTTATTATCCTCTTTTGGTCCTATATATTTTGAAACCATATCAAGTTGGGTTACAGGTACAAATAGCTCGTCATCTTTAGCGTATTGAATGGTTATATAATCCTTTATAACACCATCGTTTTCCATTTTATTTATGCCACGATACACTCCAATACCGTACTTGGTGTGCACTACATAATCACCTACACTTAGCTCTTCCAAAGAATATATTTGTTGAGCATTTTTAGGTCTTGTTGGTTTTTTCTTTTTTATTGGTGCAAATACAGTACCGTGGGATAACAATTTGAATTTAGCAGAGGGGTATTCAAAGCCTGCTGAAAGTGTACCTGACATAACATATATATTGTTAGGTGCAGGAGTTGTAATGTCTTCCACTAACAAAGCAGGATAACCGTCTTCTTCAAGTTGATGTTGCAACGATGACGCACTTTTTGCAGTACCAGCTAAAATAACCATAGATACACTGCTATTAAAGTCCATATTAAGTTCTTCTTTTAGAATTGTATATGAACCACTCCACAGAGAAAGCTGTTTTGCGGTAAAAGTAACTAGCTCTTTTAGTTTAAGCTCGTAGGAACCGTGGGTAAAGTTATCAAGAAATACTGTAGTGTGATTTTCAAAAAAGCCCCATACGGTATATTTATCTGCACAGTATTCTTCAAAGCCTTTGCATAGTGTACCCATAGCAAAATTATCTTTAATTTCTGCATTGTATTGAGTATAAAATGAAGTTTGTCTAGCCTTAACTTTGGTTTGCTCAGAAATAAAAATCATTCTGTCTGATACATAGTCAAGAAGGGTTGCATTTTTTTCATAAATTAAGCCTATAAATTTATCAATAGAGCCAATGGTTACACCTGCTGAAAGATTGTCAGCTTCAGTTTGTAGAATTTCCTTAGCCTTTGAGGCATTTTTACCTCGCAAGGTGGTAATGTGTTCCTCTATTTTTTGAGCAAGTGCAAATTTATCCTGTATAAGAACCTCTACAGAGGGAGTTATAGTTATTTCTTCAACATAATCTATTCTTCTTTGAGTTTCAATATCAAAGGTGTTAATTGTATCAATTTCGTCACCCCAAAACTCTACACGCACAGGCTTATCCATATCAGGCATAAATAGGTCGATTATTCCACCACGCTGTGCAAATTGACCGGCACCCTCTACTAAGTCGGTTCTTTCGTATCCGTTTAGGGTTAATGCTTTAATTACATTATCTACAGAAATCTCTGTTCCGCTTTTCATTGTAACTGCCGCTTGCTTCAATACAGATGGTGGTATTGTATATTGAGCTAAAGCATCAATAGTAGTAACCACAACATCAACGCTGTTATTTATTATTTTACATAATACATTAATACGCTGGTGCTCGTATTCTCGGGATTTACTGTTTATATCTCTGAAAATAAAATCACGCATAGGATAAAAGCAAGCTGTTTTACCCATAGATAGCAAGTCGTTAACCAGCACCTGTGCCTCGTGTTCTTCAGAAACAACCACAAATGCTCCCATTTTTTGTGAAAATGGGAGTGAATTTATAATATGTGCTTTATGAATACCTGTTAATCCTGTAGCCGCTACTGCACAGTTGCCCTTTGATACTGCCTTTTGCAGGGTGTTGTATTCAGGTAATTGAGAAATTATATTGTCTAAAAATTTCATATTATTCTCCTTTAGGAGTTAAATTGAGCCATAGCCTTGTCTATAGCTCCTGATATAATAAGCTCAACAGCATTTGAAACATTGTCAGTTACAGTATCATATATTTTTAATTCTTCACTGGTAAAGCGTGACAAAACCCAATCTGCCAATTGCCACTTTGGATTTGGTTTTTCTCCAATACCAATTTTAACTCTTGGAAAATTGTCGCTACCACTTAGTTCAATGATACTACGCATACCCTTTTGGCCACCGTCACTGCCTTTACGTCTTATTCTTGTTTTTCCCACAGCTAAAGAAATATCATCAAATAAAATAATTACATTTTCAGGCTTAATTTTATAAAAATTCATAGCCTGTACAACAGCCTCACCACTTAAATTCATAAAAGTTTGAGGCTTCATTAAAAGCACACTTTTGCCAGCAATAGTACAAGTACCTGTTAAAGCCTTATATTTTAGCTTTGTAATACTGCAATTATATTTTTCTGCAATTTTATCAATGGCAATAAATCCTGCATTATGTCTTGTACTTTGATATTCCTTACCTGGGTTACCAAGCCCCACTACAATATATTCTATAGCACCACTTTTTATACCACTTGTTTTTCCAAATAAACTCACTGATATTCACCTCTTTTAGTTTGATTAAAATATATATTATTATCACATATTAAATTATAAAAATCAATATCGCTTACTACATAAGCGTAATTAAGGGTGACGACATATATCGGCACCCTTGACTTTAAAATAAGTAAGTATTTAATTGTAACAGATTGTCAATAACAGGTTTACCTGTGGTTTCTAAATCTGCTTTACTTTGGTGACCTGTAGAAAGTAAGATACAATCCGCACCAATCTCATTGGCAAGCTGACAATCGTGAAGAGTATCACCAATAACTACCACGTTGTTATAATCTGTTGTAAATTCACTTATAACATTAATAGCTCTTTCTACCTTACTGCCAACTATGTCATCATTTGAACCTGAAATTCTATTCATATATTTATCAATACCAAATTTTCTTGCACCTTCATCAACTATATTTTGATGTGATGAAGAAACAATTACCTGATAAACTCCCCTATCAACAAGCTGTTGCATAATTTCTGTTGCACCAATATTTATTGGATTTGCATTTATATGTTTATTGTAACCTATGTTGAACTCTTTTTGAATAATATCAAATGTAACTACACTTAAATCGAATAAGTGTTCATAGAATTTTGAAATAGGAGTATCAAGATAGCTATGATATTGCTGTAAATTAATAACAGGCATATTGCGTTTTATAAGCATATCATTAACAGACATTAAAGAAGCGTTTACATCATCTACAATTGTGCCGTTCCAATCCCAAACCACACACTTATATTTAGCTGGTTTCATACTGTTAAGCATTATAACCTATTTGCAACGCTTTTCTGTTTGGCTCTATTAAATGCTGTTTACTTTTTGGAACACATTTTAGAAGAGCTTTGTCTAAAGACTCAGCAGTGCAAAAGCCTACTTCTTTGAAAAGCTTACCAAGCAAAATAATATTTGAAAGACCGTTAAGGTTGTTTTCTTCTGCTAATTTTTCAGCAGGTACATATACAATGTTAATATCAGTTCTGTCGCACTTTTCTGGTATCATAGAACTATTTACAACCATTGTACCACCTGGTACTACTCTATCTTTAAATCTTTGAAATGATGGCAAATTAAGTGCAACAAATGCGTTAGGAGAAACCACACAAGGTGAGCCAATTGGTTCGTCTGAAATACAAACACTACAGTTAGCAGTACCGCCACGCATTTCAGGGCCATAAGATGGCAACCAAGTTATATGTTTATTATCGTATAATCCACCATAAGCGGCAATTTTGCCAGAAAACAAAACACCTTGACCGCCAAAGCCTGCGAATAATATATTTAACTCTTTATTCATTTTCTAATCTGGCTCCTTTCCTCTCATCCTTATATACGCCAAGTGGATAATAAGGAATCATTTTATCTCTAAGCCAGTCCAACGATTTAATTGGGTCCATACCCCAGTTTGTTGGGCAAGTGGATAAAATTTCTACAATAGAAAATCCTTTACCCTCTATTTGATTTTGAAAAGCCTTTTTTATAGCCTTTTTTGTATCATTTACATTTTTTACAGAGTCAACTGAACAACGCTGTGCCAATGCAACACCGTCCAAAGTAGAAAGCATTTCACAAACTCTTACAGGGAAACCTGCTTTGTCAGTATCTCTGCCATAAGGTGTAGTTTGTGTTACCTGACCTGGGATAGATGTTGGTGCCATTTGACCGCCTGTCATACCGTAAATTGTATTATTAACAAAAATTACAGTTATATTTTCACCACGAGTTGCGGCGTGTACAGTTTCGGCTGTACCTATAGCGGCTAAGTCGCCGTCGCCTTGATAGGTAAATACTACATTTTCAGGAAAAGCACGCTTTACACCTGTAGCAACAGCAGGAGCTCTACCGTGAGGGGCTTCAATCATATCGCAGTTAAAATAATCGTAATTCATAACTGCACAGCCTACAGGAGAAATACCAACTGTATGACCCTCGCAACCAAGCTCGTCAATAACCTCTGCAACTAATCTATGAATAATACCATGGGTGCAACCAGCACAATAATGAAATGGTACATCAGTTAAAGCGTGTGGTTTTTTGAAAACTACCTGTTCCATTAACAGCTACCCCCTACTTCTACAATCTTGTCAAACACTTCACCTGGTGTTGGTATTTTACCGCCTGTTCTGCCAACAAAGCTTACAGGCTTTTTACATTCAACAGCCAGCTTAACATCGTCAACCATTTGACCCATACTCATTTCTACGCTAATAAAGGCTTTAGCTGTATCCTTTAATGTTTCAAATGCCTTTGTTGGATATGGCCATAGTGTAATAGGTCTTAACAAGCCTGCTTTTATACCTTGCTTTCTAGCCATATCAACTGCTGTATGAGATACTCTTGCTGATGCACCATAGGCTACAAGAACTATGTCTGCATCTTCAGTAAGATACTCGTCCCATCTTTGCTCGTTTTCTTTTATTATGTCATATCTTTTATATCTCTCTATTACCAAGGCTTCTAAGTCACTTGGAGTTAAAAACAGAGAATTAAGTACATTATGCTCTCTTTTATTTTGGTGACCACAACAAGCCCAAGGCTTATCAAAGCTTTTAGGGTTAGTGGATTCAGGTAATTTAACAGGCTCCATCATTTGTCCAAGCATACCGTCTGCTAAAATCATAGCAGGTATTCTGTATTGGTCACCTTTATCAAAAGCCAAACCTACTAAATCAACCATTTCTTGAATAGTTGCAGGAGCGAAAACAAGTATTTGAAAATCACCGTGACCTGTTGCTTTCGTAGCCTGCCAATAGTCAGACTGTGATGGTTGAATACCACCCAAACCAGGACCACCACGCTGTACATTTACTATTAATGCAGGTATGTCACAGCCAGCCATATATGAAATAGCCTCTGACTTTAAGCTAATACCAGGAGAGCTTGATGATGTCATAGCACGCACACCTGCACCTGCCGCACCTAAAAGCATATTTGCTGCAGCTATTTCTGATTCTGCCTGTAAATATGTGCCATCTACCTGAGGCATTCTTTTTGCCATATATGCAGCAACTTCTGTTTGTGGAGTAATAGGGTAACCAAAGAAAAATCTGCAACCAGCTTGTATAGCAGCTTCGGCAAGAGCTTCGTTACCTTTCATTAAAATTCTCTCTTCCATACTTTCATGTCCTTTCACATTGCCTTAACGGTACACAGTTATTGCTACATCAGGGCACATAGTAGCACAAGCCTTACACCCAGTACATTTTTCACCATCTGTTAATTTAGCAGGATGATATCCTTTGGCGTTTAACTTAGTTTTGTCTAATTCAATCAACTTTTTAGGACAAGCGTTTGCACACATTTCACAGCCCTTGCACAAATTCTCGTCTACTTCAATTCTAGCCACTGTATTCATTCCTTTCTAACTTACAATACATCTATATAAATTTCAATACTATCAATATTAATCTCCTTATTCAAAAGGAGGCTTTACTATTTGTTTAACATAGTACACATCTTTTACATCATTAATAATAATGTCCTTTAGCTTATATGGTGCAGTTGTGCACAATAAAGGGATATCTATAGCATCTGCAATAGCATGTCCATATTGATATGCTTCTTTAATTGTATCTACTGTTGTATAATTTTGTAAATGAGAATTATTTATAATATATGTTGGTACAAGTTTGCAAGCATTTTTAATTTCCTTTAAAATTTCAACAGCCTGTTCAGGAGTTTGTGTTAAATTACGATACTTGTTTACAACATAAATAAAGGAATAATCATCTTGCAAAATTTTTGACGAATATCTGCCAAGAGCAAAAGCACCGGCATCGTCACCGCCAACATCAAATATAATTCTTCTGTTTTTATTTATAAAAACAGTATTAATTTCGGCAGAAAGAGATGGTGTATCTAAATTAGTGCCTGCATAACAGGGAGAGATAATATGAATACCCTTCTCCTCTAAAATAGTTTTATAATCCGAACTACGGAAATAAGGATTGACAATATCTAAATCCACAAGAGTAATTTCTTCGCCTTTTTCTGCAAGTTCTAATGCAAGGTTCAATGCAAGATTTGTTTTTCCACAGCCATAATGACCACAAATTACTATAATCCTTTTTAAATTTGAAAAATCTACCACTTGCAGATCGCTCCCTTAGTTTTTCTATTGTAGCCAAGACTTAATCAAAGCCATTATTATATCTACACCATAAATTACACCGGCAACAACTATTATCATAAGAATAACCGATAAAATACGAACAATTTTGTTTTTTGTGCTGTAATAATCCTCACCATCAAATTCTAATGATTTCTCCTCTGATTCTTGAGAAAAATCTTGTAAATCAATAAAATCAGCAGAATTTTCATCTAATGCGTTTATGCCTACTAATAAATCAAAAGCCTTTGAAAAAAACGCATAAGGCACCATAACATCATATTCAGCGTTAGTTTTGCCTGTAACAGCATTATTAGCAAATTTCTTTCTTACTGCTTTGCTACTATATGGAATATTCTCTCCCTCAAGAGCACCACATATTCTTTGATATTCAAAGCCTGTTGCTCTTACAATTGTAACAGGAAAAGTCCCCTTTGGTTCGCCTGTTTTTAATATATCCCTTTTACATTTAGGGCACATTATAACATTGTCTTTAGCTATTATATTACACTCTTCACAATACTTCATTATGTTAAACCTTTATAAATACAAACTTTTTAATATAGCAATACACCATACTATAGTATATCAAATGGATATATAAAAATCAACCAAAATAAAATTCAATTTTATAGCTATGATAACTATAAATATGATACACCTTGTAACAAGTATATATAATAATTATTACATTTCTATGAATTAATAAAAAATAAAAAACAGCCAGATATAAATTAAAACATATCTGACTGTCTATACAATTTTATATTTATCTTATTTTTTATTGAAGATTAGAGTTAGAATTAAAAAAATATAGGTTGTATTTGTTTATTTTTCAGTGACATTTCTACTGTTGCAGAGATTTTTTCAAAATCCGCTACCAAGGAATTTGGCTTTTTAACAACATCATCTTGACTTAACGGTACAAGATAAATATTTTTATAATTTAATATTTTTCCTAAATTTTGTGCAGATATTCCCAGTGCGTCGTTAGAGGCTAGGGCTATTATAACTGGTTTTCCAACACGCAATAATGATTTTGCTGCCATTGTAACAGAGGTATCGGTTATACCGTTACACAACTTTGCAAGAGTGTTGCCGGTGCAAGGTGCAATAACCATAAGGTCACACATATCCTTAGGGCCAAGAGGTTCAGCGTCTTTTATTGTATTAATAAGCTTTTTATTTGAAATGCTTTCCATTTTATTTATAAATTCCTTTGCCAAACCAAAGCGAGTATCGGTTGTAGAGGCATTTTGTGACATAACAGGGATTAAATCATAACCCTTGTTTTTTAGTATTTCCATTTGTGGTATTGCCTTACTAAAAGTGCAAAATGAACCACACATAGCAAAGGCAATTCTGGTGCTGGTCACGAGTTTTCCTCCTCCAGTATATTAAATATTGTGTTTTTTATTATTTCTCCCGATGTTTTAGGTGCAACCTTGCCAGGCAAAGATAATGCGTGTATAACCTTTATACCCATACGCTTTGCACTATCAAAATCCACACCACCAGGTAACGATGAAAGATCTATAATAAGGGCATTGGTTGCTATTTTAGCCATTATATGGGAATCTATTATTTTTGCAGGTACCGTATTAAAAATAATATCAAATTCACTACTGTTAATAAGGTTTTTATGTTCAATAGGTGTATAGCCTTTTAGTCGTATCCATTCCAAAGCTTCTTTACTACGGGCTGACACATACACCTTTGCACCTAAGCCAGACAACATATCAGCCAATACCTTACCTATTCTACCGTATCCTGTTATCAGGCATTTTGAACTATTAACAGTACCCTCATATTCGTGCATAGCAATTTCTATTGCACCCTCAGCAGTTGGTACAGCATTACAAACCTGCATTTCCTCTCTATTTAAAAATTCATATACTTCTGCATCTTTCCAAAAGTGGCTTGTTTTTATCAGCTTTTCTTTTATAGGGCAAAAAACCTTTTTGCCTCTAAACATCTTTGCAAAATCGTCGTTAAGTTGTATTCTTTTTTTACAGAAAGGTGTGTTTAAAGTAACACCGTCTTTAGTAAGTGGTAGTGGTAATATAATAACATCGCTACATAAAGCACATTCATTAAAACTCATAACATTTGGAAAATCAGTTAACAAATTTTCCAAATCTTCAAAGCAACTTAAATTAACTGTATAACCCTCAGACATAATCATTCTGCCAGCGGACAGTTGCCTTTTGTCACCGCCAATTATTCCAAATGTATCTATATTTATCATACTGTACTCCTCTACTATTTAATACGGATAGTACATATTATGGAAAAAATAACAAGTTGTGTACATTGCTTATAAAAAAGATTATATATAATATTTTTTCAAGTAGCATTGCTTTCTATGAACATCTTATAATATCTTCTTTATACAACAACATATAACTTTCGGTATTTTCTTGTTAATTAAAACACAAAATTTTTACTAATATTTGCTAAGATATATTTAAACTTGGTTTTTTGATTACTAATTGTGCATAAATTGGATTTATATACATTAAAAAAGATAAATGTGTTTTAAAAAAAGCCTTTTTACTATTGCCATAAATATTTATTTAAGGTATAATATAAACTGTATTTGTATTTATTATCATTCTTAAGGAGGACAATAAAATGGAAAAAACAGAACAGCTATATGAGGGTAAAGCAAAAAAGGTATTTGCAACAGATAATCCTGATTATTGCATAGTATCATATAAGGACGATGCAACTGCATTTAATGGTTTGAAAAAGGGCACTATTGTTGGCAAGGGTGTTGTTAATAACAGAATGTCTAACTACCTTTGCAAAATGCTTGAAGAAAAGGGTGTTGAAACACACTTTGTTGAAGAGCTTAGTGAGCGTGACACAGTTGTAAAAAAGGTTGAAATTGTACCTTTAGAGGTTATCGTTAGAAATAAAGCCGCTGGAAGCCTTTCTAAGAGATTAGGACTACCAGAGGGTACTCCAATGAAAACAACTGTTTTGGAGTTCTGCTATAAGGATGACGATTTGGGTGACCCAATTGTAAACGAATATCATATTCTTGCTGCTGAACTTGCTACTAAGGAAGAAGTTGATACTATTAGTGCTATGGCATTAAAGATTAATGAAATTCTATGTGACTTCTTTAGAAGTGTAAATATCGACCTTATCGACTTTAAGTTAGAATTTGGTAGATTTAAGGGCGGTATTATTCTAGCTGACGAAATCTCACCTGATACTTGTCGTTTCTGGGACGTTAATACTCAGGAAAAACTTGATAAAGACCGTTTTAGAAGAGATTTAGGCGGTGTTGAAGAAGCTTATGCAGAGGTTATGAAGCGTATAGGTCTTGCTTAATTTAAAGCGTTTACTCACTGCATAAAGTAAATTTAACAGGAGGAAAATATAGAATGAAAAACACATACGAGTCACCATTATCTTCAAGATATTGTGACAAAGAAATGAAATATATTTTTTCACCGGATATGAAATTCCGCACTTGGCGTAAACTATGGATTGCACTAGCTGAAACTGAAATGGAGCTTGGTTTGCCTATTACTCAAGAGCAAATTGACGAGTTAAAAGCTAATGCAGATAACATAAATTATGAAGTGGCTGAAGAAAGAGAAAAGCTTGTTCGTCACGATGTAATGTCACACGTATATGCTTATGGCACACAGTGCCCTAACGCTAAGGGTATTATCCACCTTGGTGCAACATCTTGTTATGTTGGCGACAACACAGACATTATTATAATGACAGAGGCTTTAAAGCTAATAAGAAATAAGCTTGTTACAGTTATCCGTAATCTATCTGATTTTGCTGATAAGTATAAGAGCTTACCAACACTTGGTTTTACACATTTTCAACCTGCACAGCCAACTACTGTTGGTAAAAGAGCAACTCTTTGGATTCAGGATTTGCTAATGGATTTAGAAGATGTTGAGTATCAGCTTTCTAAGGCAAAGCTTTTAGGTTCAAAGGGTACAACAGGTACACAGGCAAGCTTTTTAGAGCTATTTGAGGGCGACCACGAGAAATGTCGTTTACTAGACCAAAAAATCGCTGAAAAAATGGGTTACAACGGTTGCTTTGCCGTTTCAGGACAAACTTATTCTCGTAAGTTAGATTCTCAATTTTTATCAGTATTAAGCGGTATCGCACAGTCTGCTTCAAAATTCTCTAACGATATAAGACTATTACAACATCTAAAAGAGGTTGAAGAGCCATTCGAGAAAAATCAAATTGGTTCATCTGCTATGGCTTATAAGCGTAACCCTATGCGTTCAGAGAGAATTACTTCACTTGCAAGATATGTAATGTGTGATGTTCTAAACCCTGCTATTACAGCAGCTACTCAATGGTTTGAGAGAACTTTGGACGATAGTGCTAACAAGCGTATAAGCGTTGCCGAGGCATTTTTAGGTGTAGATGCTATACTAAATCTATATGCAAATGTAGCTGATGGCTTGGTTGTATATGAAAAGGTTATCGAGCAAAGATTAAGAAAAGAGTTGCCATTTATGGCTACTGAAAATATTATGATGGATGCTGTTAAGAAGGGTGCTGACAGACAGGTTCTTCACGAAAGAATTAGAGTTCATTCAATGGCAGCTTCAAAGGTAATTAAAGAAGAAGGTGGCGAAAATGACCTTCTTGAGAGAATTGCTAATGACGAGGCATTTGGTGTAACACTTGAAGAGCTTGTTTCTATTATCTCACCTGAAAAGTACGTTGGTCGTGCTCCACAGCAAACAGAAGAGTTCCTAGAGGAAGTTGTTAAGCCTGCACTAGCTCCATATAATGATATAGCTACTGAACAGGCAGAAATTAATGTATAAATAACCCATTGGCAATAGCCAACAGGTATATATAAGAGGAGTGAATAAAAATGGTAAAAGCCATTGTAGGTGCTAACTGGGGCGACGAAGGCAAAGGTAAAATTACCGATGTGCTTGCGTCTAAGTCTGATATAGTTATTCGTTTTCAGGGTGGTAGTAATGCAGGTCATACTATTGTAAATAACTATGGTAAGTTTGCACTTCATCAGTTACCATCAGGAGTATTCCACAGCCACATAACTAACATTATCGGCAACGGTGTTGCTCTTAGCGTAGAAAACTTTATTAAAGAGATGAAAGAGCTTGAGGACAGAGGCGTTCCAAAGCCAAATATTTTAATCTCTGACAGAACACAAATTGTTATGCCTTATCATATTGCTTTTGACTGCTACGAGGAAGAGCGTTTAGGTAAAAATTCTTTTGGTTCAACAAAAAGTGGTATTGCACCATTCTATGCTGATAAATATTCTAAAATTGGTTTTCAGGTTAATGAACTATATGATGATGTAGATACTTTAAAAGGTAAAATTTCAAGAGTTCTTGAAATTAAAAACGCTACTCTAAAGAATTTGTATAACAAAGAACCAATCTCTGAGCAAGAAATTTTTGACAAGCTAATGGAATATAAAGAGTTACTAAAACCTTATGTAGCTGATGTATTCTCTTTTACATACGATGCAGTTAAAGCTGGTAAAAATATTCTACTTGAGGGTCAATTGGGTGCATTAAAAGATACTGACTTTGGTATTTACCCAATGGTTACTTCTTCAAATACCATTGCAGGCTATGGTGCAGTAGGTGCAGGTATTCCACCTTATGAGATTAAAGAAATTGTTACCGTTGTTAAAGCATATTCAAGTGCAGTAGGTGCCGGCGAATTTGTTTCTGAGATTTTCGGCGAAGAAGCTGATGAGCTTAGAAGACGAGGCGGTGACGGTGGCGAATATGGTGCAACAACAGGTAGACCTAGAAGAATGGGTTGGCTTGACCTTGTTGCTACACGCTATGGCTGTAGAGTACAAGGTGCTACACAGGTTGCATTTACCGTACTTGATGTTCTTGGTTATCTTGATGAAATTCCTGTTTGCGTTGCTTATGAGCTTGATGGTGAAAGAATCGACTACTTCCCTTCTACAACAAAGCTAAAGAGAGCAAAGCCAATTTTCGAGGTTTTACCTGGCTGGAAATGTGATATTTCTCACATTACTAATTACGAGGATTTACCTGAAAATTGTAAAAAATACATTGAGTTTGCAGAGAAACACATTGGTGTTCCAATAACAATTGTTTCTAATGGTGCAAAGAGAGAAAATATTATTTATAGATAAAAATTAAATCAACTTAAACAAAAAATCTTTCAGATAATGAATTTGGCTATCGCCATTTGGTTATCTGGAAGATTTTTTACTTTTCTCAATAGTAAAGCGTAGTAGCAATTTTGCTACTACGCTTTTGTTATGCAACTAAAATATAGAAATTTTCTATCCCAAAAATTCTTGTTTTCTGTTATAATATTTTCCCATAAAAATACCGACCTCCAAATGTTAGTTTTTTAGTACTAAACTTTTGGAGGTCGGGTCAAACTGTGAGGC
>JAXJTR010000031.1:0-4241 GCA_036309465.1 Acutalibacteraceae bacterium | reverse complement strand
GCTATTTACCAAATGAATATCTTATTGGCGATTTAAACACTATACTAAAACCTGTTGGAGATAGACCTTTATCAATAGGCACTCAACAGCTACAGGCTGGCACATATAAGTTTAAATTATCTATAGGCGGTAAAGAATATGGATATAATAAGGTGGTAAACGATGCTACAGCAGGCTCTTTATCAATGAACAGTAAGTATACTGCACAGGTAACCTTAAATGCAACAGGCGGTGTGTACACATTTGTATTAAATACAGAAACAAATAAATTAATAATTCGCCACACCCCTACTGAAAACGAAGATACAACAGATGTACATATCTCTGGTACATTTAATTTAGTGCTAAATGATAAATCAGCAACAGGCGAAGAATTAACAACAGCTACAGGCACTACAACCCTTACAAACGGTTGCTATACATTTAAGGTATACAACTATGGTACAGTTTATACCGCCAGTGCGGTTATTAACGACAAAGCTACTAAAAATCTATCAAACAAATACACAACCCCTATAACACTAAACGCAACAGGTGGCACTTATAAGTTTACATTTAATAAAACAACAGGTGCTTTAGTGGTGTCACTGTTGACATAATAAATCCAAAAACAATTTAGACACATATAACAAAACCTCAGCATAAGTAATTCAAACTTACTTGTGCTGAGGTTTTTTCGACCTACAATATTCAGTTTATAAGCAAATTCGCTTATAATTTAATTCTTAACAAATTCCGCTAATTAATTATACTGCATAGTTAAAAATAGCTGACTCTTAATTTAGTTGTATTTGAAAAATGTAAAAAACTACATACTAAATTTTAATCAACGTTCTTCTTCTACATTACGCTTAAAGCCTAAATATGTTGCAATAAAGTATATACTATATATTACCAAGAATACAAGTAATGCACCCATAAATAATCCGTAATTGCTTGATAAAATTTGTGTTCCTGTTAGCATAAATTGATTTATCTTTAACGATACAACCAAACTTATCGCTATTGGAATAACAATTGGACAACCAAAATAAATCAACAACTGTTTAAATATAATTTTTGATTTTTGTCTATCGTCCACACCAAGATTATTAAGAACCTTATATCTAAATTTATACTTTGTAGAATCGCTTAATTGCTGTACAGCAAGAATAGTAAGTGCTACACAAATAAATACAAGAGCAATATAAGATATAGATGTTACAACTGTAATAATAGCTGCCTGAACCTCTGCTATACATCCACCGTTTTTAATCATTATATTATCATAAACAGTATAAGCAGTATCAATACCCATTCCGTGATCCAACTCAGTATCGTCACCAGATGAGGTTGCCCAATATTCAGCGTCCTGTTTTACATAGTCCTGAAGCTTAACATATAAATCATTATCAGTTTCTTTTAATGTCTTACAAGCATATTGAGAGTAATAAACATCCATACTTTCAGCAACAACATCAGGCACTACAATAACATAACCTGCACCATTTTGTCCGTTCTGTCCAAAGTCTTCATTGCATATCTGCTTGCATTTATATTGTTTTCCGTTAATTGCGATTTCAGGGTTTTTCTTTACATACGAATTGTAATATTCAGATACACTGGCTACAGAATGAATAATATACTCATCGTTATTAAGAGATATATTCTTTAGTCCTAAAAAACCTCTTAGAGCATTATAGTCGCTAACCTTCATATAGGTATCGTATTTAAAAAATCCGCCGGTGATATCATTATCTAATATAACCTTCTTAAATTTAGCATCTTCACCACGATAAATATAATATGAAAGGTCCTTGTCTACCCAACCATCTTTTTGTAACATATCTGCTACATCTTCAAATTTCTCGTCTGTACTTAAAGATGTAATGCTAATGTCAAATGGTGCATATCTTGCTGTTTCTTCTCTGAATGTACTTAAACTAAGGGCATAATTACAGCATAGCAAAGCCAATGTAAACAACACAGCTATAGTTCCCATAGTAAAGCCCATTGTGTTAATTTTTGATGACAATTGTCTAAATACAAATAAATTAGTTTTCTTATATTTAAAACTCTTTGTCTTACTAATTATAAGAGCCAATGTACCGGAAATTCCAATATAAAATCCATAAATAAAAAGAATCATACAAATAAGAATTATAATAACCGGTGCATTAGTTATTGATATAAGTGCAGCAACTATTGACAAAACAAATACAACTACACTTCTTGCAATATTTTTAACCTTAACATCTTCATTTCGTTTATCTGCATTAACTAAATCATATACTTTTAACTTTCTTAAATAACGATTATTTCTAAATGCCACTATAAACTGGATAACAGCATAATACAATGAGGTTAATAATATTGCACCAACATTTACATCGGCACTTAGTTGATACTCTTGACCAAAAAATGTTGTAACTGCTACTAACAATCCCTGATATACAAATACACCAAAAAATGTTCCAGCAACAAGAGAAATTACGCCCAATAAAGTATTCTCATAAAAGAACAGCTTTGACACATCCTTATTTTCCATTCCCAAAATAAGATAAGTACCAAATTCTTTGCTTCGTCTTTCAAGCATAAACTTAGTCATATAGTTAATCAGCCATGCTACTACAATCAACACAAAAAACGAAAATACAACCAATAGTGCCTTATAATCCGCCATACGAGGATTCATACCAACTATTAAGTCTGAAAACAACATCGAGTTAAAGGAAAACATCAACGCAACTATTAAAGTTATGGTTATTACATATAAAACATAGTCTCTAATTGATCTTTTCACATTTCGAATCGCTAACTTAGTAAGCACCTCTTGATTCACCTCCTAGCAGAGTAAGAACATTAAGAATTTCGTTATAAAACTCTCTTCTATCTTTTCCTCTTGCATTCAGCTCCTTAAACAACTTACCGTCTTTTAAGAATAATATTCTCTGACAATAACTTGCAGAAAAAGCATCGTGAGTAACCATTAAAATTGTAGCACCTAAATCAGTATTCATTTTAGATAGAGTTTCCAAGAAAAGCTGTGCCGCCTTAGAATCCAGTGCACCTGTAGGTTCATCTGCAAGAATTAATTTAGGATTATTAATCAAGGCTCTTGCACATGCACATCTTTGTTTTTGTCCTCCTGATATTTCATACGGAAAACGTTTTAAAATATGTTTTATACCCAAAGCATCTGCCATTTGTTCCACACGAGCAGGAATTTCTTTAACATCTGCGTTGTTAATAGTTAAGGCAAGGGAAATATTTTCTTCCACAGTTAAGATATCAAGAAGATTAAAATCCTGAAAAATAAAGCCTAGGTTTTTTCTTCTAAATTCTGCCAACATTGAATCTTTAATTTCTGTAATATCAATATCGTCATAAAAGATATGTCCTGAAGTAACTGTATCTATGGTAGAGATACAATTAAGCATAGTGGACTTACCAGAACCGGAGGCTCCCATAATACCAACAAACTCACCCTTGTTTACCTCGAAATTTACGTTATCCAATGCTTTTGTAATATTTGACGCATTTCCGTAACATTTGCAAACATCTTGAATTTTTAATAATGACATTTTTCTACTCCCTTTCTTTACTATAATGATTAAAAATTTAGTATATACATACGTCATATATGTTGATTTAATTATAAACCAATTATCCGATTTATTGTATATTAAAAACTTAAAATTGTCTTACAATTTTGTAAGATTTCCCACTTCCTTATCACCATGCATATAAAAGGTTCCTTCTCCGTATGTTAAAATCATTTTAGTATATTTACCATACTCCGAAACAGCCTTAAGTCCAATGCCTAATTTATCACACAGTCTTTTACAAATAAACATTCCCATTCCGGTTGAAGTTTCAATTTTTCTGCCGTTGGTTCCAACATATCCTTTTTCAAAAATCTTGTGTATTTCCTCTTCTTTAATACCCAAACCATTGTCTTCAATAATAAGATTTGTGCTATCTTTCAATTTTTCAAAGTATATACGTATTACCAAGGGTCTATCACTTTTATACTGAACGCAGTTCAAAAGAATTTGCGTTACAATAAAAGAACTCCACTTTTTATCGGTATACACATATTCATCTTGCTGAGCAACATCAATCTTTACATTGTTATAAATGAATAATTGATATATTTTCATAATTGAAGATTCTACAACTTCTTTTAACGAAGTCCGAATAATTATATAATCTTTCCAGGTGTCACCTATCTTGGAATAATACAACATTCGGTCAATGTT
>JAXJTR010000030.1:0-6541 GCA_036309465.1 Acutalibacteraceae bacterium | reverse complement strand
GTGTAATGGTTTGTTTTTATACACACCTATCGAAAAATTTGAAAATCTTAAATTTATTCAGGCTACCAGTGTAGGCTTAGACCGCTTACCTATGGAGTATATAAACGAAAAAAATATTACTTTAAAAACAGCCAGAGGTGTTTATAGTATTCCAATGGCTGAATGGTGTGTAGGAAAAGTTTTGGAGCTTTACAAAAGGTCTGCATTTTTCTACGAAAACCAAAAAAATAATACTTGGGAAAAGCACCGTGGCTTGCTAGAGCTTAACGGAAAAACTGCTGTAATAATTGGTGCCGGAGATATTGGAACCCAAACAGCTGTAAGATTAAAAGCGTTTGGTGTTAATGTGCTTGCAGTTGATATTTTAAAGCCTGTTTCAGATTGTTACAGTGAATATTATCATATTGATGATATTTCTATAGCGTTATCTAAAAGTGATATTGTAATTATCACCTTACCTTTAACAGAAGCTACAAAAAATTTGTTTGATATGGAATTATTAAGCTGTATGAAACAAGGTAGTATTTTAATAAATATGTCACGAGGTGGAATAGTTAACGAAGAAGCTCTTATTAATGTACTTGAAAAGGAACACCTTATGGGTGCTGCATTAGATGTATTTGAGAAAGAACCTCTTGATACAAATAATAACCTATGGAGTGCAAAAAATTTATTGATAACCCCACACAATTCTTTTGTTTCAGAAAATAATAGCAGAAGGCTATTTGATGTTATTAAAAATAATTTGATTGATTATATTTCATAAGAAGTAAATTTAGAAGTATAGTAATTTTATTTGGTTTGGTTGGTTTATATGAATGGAGTGTTGTGGTAGGTGGTTAAATGGTAGTATATTGGATTATGTTTGTATATACACTCACCGTTTCCTTTCTTTTTGAATTTTTAAATAAAAATATGGGGGTTAAATCCTTACGCAAAAAAAATAATAATGCTGCTCAATGTACGTTAGGAATACTAGGAGCTGTAACATCTTTTTTATTAATAATAATAGTCCCAGGAATACGAGGTTATGTTGCTGACACCACAGCTTATATTATGGCATTTGAAAGTGAAACGAGAACTTTAGTGGATATTCCTAGTTTATTTATGGATTTGTTAAATGCAAAGGGACCATTATGGGGAGCTTTGCAAATAATAGTTAAAAACTATATCAGTGATAATGTAACTGTGTTTTTTATGATAATAGCAGTTTTTCAAGGGTTTGCAGTTGCCAAAACATTTTGTACATATACTGAAAATTTTACATTTTCATCATATTTATTTATTACAGGATATACTTTCTTTTGGATGTTAAATGGTGCAAGGCAGTTTACTGCTGTATGTATTGTGTTGCTTGCCAGTAAATATTTGTGTAATAAACAATTTGGCAAATATGTGTTGTTTGTTGTTATTGCTTTCTTTTTCCATAGTTCATCGATTATGTGTGCTGTTGTATACTTTATAGCACAAGGTGAACCCTTTAATAAAAGGGTAATATGGACTATAATTTTAGCTTTATTATGTGTTTTATTTATTGATAGCTTTACAGGTATTCTTAATAGTTCTCTTGAAGATACTCAATATAGTGTATCGGGGCAGGACTATACAGTTGAATCAGGTATGAGCCCATTGGTAACATTAATGAATGCAGTTCCTGTAATATTGGTTTTGTGGCAACGGAAAAGGGTATTTTCTATTGAAAGACCACGTTATATAGATGTTTTTATTAATGTTGCTTGTGTAAATATAGGAATATGTCTTATTGCTAATTTTACAAGTGGAATAACCTTTGGGCGTTTGCCTGTTTATTTTATTATGTATAACTATATTTTAATTCCTTGGATAATCGAAAAAGCTTTTGTAGGAATGGACAAAATAATTATAAGGTTTATGTGTATAATGCTTTATATGGTGTATTTTCTATATCAAGGATATCTAACAGGAAGTGGCAGTTATCAATCACTTTATGGAGATTTTTTGTATAATAATTTCAGTATAAAATTATTTTAATTTGTGTAAGGATAATTGATATTTTGTTGAATAATATATAATCACATATTGGCTCTAAATTATTAGGATGAGGTGTTGTAGTTTGGTGATTAAATGGTAATATATTGGATTATGTTTGTATATACAATCACCGTTTCCTTTCTTATTGAATTTTTAAGTAAAAATAGGGAATATAAGTCAATACACCAAAATAACAATATGGCAGTGGGCACAGTAGGTGCATTTGGTGCTATAATAGCGTTTTTATTGATAATAATTTTTCCGGGAATACGAGGATATGTTGCAGATACAACGGCATATATTATGGCATTTCAAAACGAAACAAGAACTGTCTGGGATATTCCTAGTTTGTTTGTAGATATAGCAAATGCAAAAGGACCATTATGGGTGGCAACTCAAATAATTGTTAAAAATTATATTAGTGATAATGTAACTGTGTTTTTTATGATAATAGCGACATTTCAAGGAATTGTAGTTGCAAAGACACTTAGAACTTACTCTGAAAGTTTTACATTTTCAGCGTATTTATTTATTGCAGGATATACTTTTTTCTGGATGCTAAATGGAGCAAGACAATTTACTGCTGTGTGTATTATATTGCTTGCCAGTAAATATTTGTGTAATAAGCAATTTGGGCGGTATTTCTTATTTGTGGTGATTGCTTTTTGCTTTCATAGTACAGCACTTTTATGTGCTGTTGTATACTTTATAGCACAGGGAGAACCCTTTAACAAAAAAGTAGTATGGACTATAATTTTGGTTTTGTTATTTGTTTTATTTGTGGACAGCTTTACAGGTATTCTTGATAATGTCCTTGAAGATACTCAGTATAGTGCATCTGGGCAAGATTATACAGTTGAATCAGGTATGAATCCGTTGGTAACATTATTAAATGCCTTTCCTGTAATATTGGTTTTATGGCAGAGAAAAAGATTTTTTGAAATTGAAAGGCCACGATATATAGATGTCTTTATTAATATTGCGTGTATTAATGTTGGAATATGTATTATTGCCAATTTCACAAGCGGAATAACCTATGGGCGATTGCCTGTTTACTTTATTATTTATAATTATGTGCTAATTCCGTGGATTATTGGGAAAGTATTTTGCGGTATGGATAAAGTATTGTTAAAATATATATGTATAGTGATTTATATGATGTATTTTATTTATCAAGGATATTTAACAGGAAGTGGCGAATATCATTCATTTTATGGTGGATTTTTATACGAGAATTTCAGTATAAAGTTATTTTAAAATGTATTCTGTTTTTATATTTTAAAAGCTTTTATAGATTTTATTTATAATAGTTATCGTTTTATACCATTGGATATCTATATTGATTTGCTTATTTGCGTTACACATAGAATGTGGTATTAAATCTATTTTTGTTAGTACATTTAGTGTTTTAAAATTAATTAGCATAATATATTTGTAAAATTTATTAAGATGAGGTGTTATGGGTTGGTGATTAAATGGTAATATATTGGATTATGTTTGTATATACAATCACCGTTTCTTTTTTTATTGAGTTTTTAAATAAGAACAGAGGGCCTGAATTAATATGCCAAGATGAGAATACTGCAATACGCACAGTGGGAATATTTGGTGCTGTTATTGCCTTTTCTTTGATAATAATATTTCCTGGAATACGAGGGTATGTTGCAGATACAACCGCTTATATTGTGGCATTTCAAAATGAAACAAGAACGATATTTGATATTCCAAGTTTATTTGTAGATTTAGCAAATGCTAAAGGACCGCTATGGGTAGCATTTCAAATAATTGTAAAAAATTATATTTGCGATGATGTTACTGTGTTTTTTATTATAGTAGCAGTTTTTCAAGGCTTTGCAGTGGCAAAAACATTTAGTATATATTCAGAGCATTTTACATTTTCATCGTATTTGTTTATAACAAGCTATACCTTTTTTTGGATGCTTAACGGAACAAGACAATTTACAGCTGTATGTATCTTATTACTTGCCAGTAAATATTTATTTAATAAACAATTTGGGTGGTATTTACTATGGATACTGGTAGCCTTTTGTATTCATAGTACAGCAATTTTATTTGTTATTGTATATTTTATCGTTCAAGGAGAACCATTCAATAAAAAAGTAGTTTGGACTATAATACTTGTTTTGCTATGTATATTTTTTGTTGACATTTTTATGGGTGTGCTTGACAGTACTTTTAATGACACTCAATATAGTTTTTCTAAACAAGATTACAACATAGAGAGAGGAATGAGTTTATTTGTAACATTAATGAATGCAGTTCCTGTGGTTTTGGTGTGGTGGAATAGAAACACGTTTTTTGCTCAGGAAAGACCAAAATATATCGATGTTATGGTTAATCTGTCGTGTATTAATGTTGGTATATGTGCAATTGCAAACTTTACAAGTGGAATTACTTTTGGTCGTTTGCCTGTTTATTTTAATGTATATAATTATATTTTAATACCTTGGATAGTTGAAAAAACATTTTCACGTACAGATAGAGTAATTATGAGAGTATTATGCGTTATTTTTTATATGTGTTATTTTGTATATCAAGGTTATTTTTCCGGAAATGGTGGTGGAGGCTACCATACATTTTTTATGGATTTCTTCTATGAAAATTTTAGTTTAAAATTATTTTAATGAATATATAGTAACTTAGCTATGATTTAACATATACAATAAATTATCAGCAAATATTACCAGAACATATTTAATACCCATATCAGCACAAAATCGCTGATAGGGGTATTGTTATTGACAGTTATTTCTTTTTATGCTTATGGTATAATTCGCATATTTTTTGCCAGCCGTGTAGTGCTATATATGCAACTATAAAACCTACTACAATAGAGGCAACTAACATATACCATTTTGCTTGTATAGCTATATAGGAGCAATATCCAAGATATGCTATAACTGTTACAACAAGTGCAATTATTGTAGATGGCAAAGCTATTGGTATGCTTTTAATTATACCCATATCTTTAAATATTTGGGTTATAACATTTGTTATAAAAGCAAGTGTACCCAGTATTGCTATTAGTGTGGTTGCATCTGTTATTATACTCATATCTTTATCAACTCCTCAATATCTGTTATACGATGATTAATAACTGTTATTTTTTCGTTGTGAATTTGTAACTGTTTTTCTGTTTGATACACTCTGTGAATTAAATTGTTGTGCTCGTTTACCTTCTTTTCTAATTGTTCAATTCTGTATTTTATTAATTTAGACTGCACTACTATACCAACCAATGCACCAACCCCAGAACCAAACAGTCCAATTAATGCTACTAATATATTATCCATCAATCAATTTCCTTTTTTAAATAATCTATAGTGTTGTTAATAACGCTGTTTTTTATATCCTTTATTTTAGCGTTTATGGCGTTTCGTAGAGCTGTTATTGTTTTAACACCTGCAATACCGTCTTGCTCTAGCTTGTATTTTTTCTGTACTTCCAAAGTAGCTTTGCTTGTGCCACTACCAAAACCGTTAGATTCATCAACTTTTGTGGTAATTAACCCTAATAGCTGAGCTTGAATTAATAGCGACTTATAAGCTAACACTCCGTCACCTTTGTTTCCTTTTTCAAAATTCATAACATTACCCTCGCTTTCTGTTTCGTAATAGGGTCTGTAATATCCATTAATGTTGCTGTTAGTTTTGCTGTATTTTTTGTACATAACAGTTGAGGTATCTGCATTTGCCGAGCCTGTATTACCTTCAACAGAGTAAATATATGTGTTATCAACCTTATATACATAACCAAGGTGGTCGCTATGGTATTTGTCTGTATAACTTCCACCCCAACGAAACATTACAATATCACCCTCTCTAGGAGATATTTCATTAGGTTCGTACCATTTACCCAGTTTTTTATCACTTAACCTTGCAACAGTACCTGCACCGTCTGTCTTTATCATATATTTGTTTAGTCCGTTAACCTGATTATAAAGCCAGCTAATCCAAACAGCACACCAGTTTACACCATAATAGTCGCTTTCACGATTGTAAAACCATTTGCGATATTTTGTGCCTTTGTTGCCTACCTCTGCTTTTGCATAAGCAGTTAGTTTATCTATTACTGACATTAGCTATCACTCCTGTTCTATAATAAGATATTCACATTCTAAATCTATAAGAATTTCCTTAACCTGTTCTTTTATTTTGTTAGGCACTTGAGAATATTTTTTTCTGCCTTTAATAATAAGTGTTGCGTAAATTGTTGCCAATGTTTATCATTCCTTTCATGTTTTATTCCTCTATTTGCTCATATATTTCGCATAATGCCTCTTGCACTTGTGTTATTTGATTTGAATTATCTGTAGAGGTTGCTTCAACCTTAGTTAGTCGTTCATATAGCTCTACATATTCCTGACTTGTCATATTGTCGTCCTCCTTTTGAGATGCACTTTCCTCAAGCAAACGGTTATACTCCTTTGTCGTTATTTCTTCAAAATCTTTCTCAGACAGAGTGGTTGGTATGTAAATATCACCTGCAAATATTGTATTGCTAAGCTTAT
>JAXJTR010000029.1:0-7352 GCA_036309465.1 Acutalibacteraceae bacterium | reverse complement strand
GCTTCAGCACAATACCAACAACTTTGTCTGTTACATTTGTTGTTTGCGTAATTAGCAATATAACTCTTAGCATCAAATGAATTGTTCTCCATAGTTTCACCTCCTACACTTATGCCCCAGTGGGGCATAAGTGGTTTATTTTATATTAAGCGTACTGCTCGTTTATAAGCTCCCAACAAGCTAACACCATAGCTCTGTTAAAAAAGCTTTCCTCGTTAGCTCTTTTAACATATTCTTCCAACTGCATATAGTAGCTCTGACCTAATTGGTTTTTTGAAAAATTAATACTTGCCTTGCAAGCATCAATGCCATACATTCCGTCACTATGTCTGTTAGCCTGTTCCTTTTCTAAAATCTGTTCAAGTGTCATTATAATTCTTTCTTTCCAGTCTGTATTAGTTTAGTTATCATAATCTGAGCAATGACCTTGTGTGCATTTCACATCATCAATAAAAGGTTTATATGCTTCAATAAATCTTTTGAGTTTGCCTGTTTCAGATACCCACATCTTGCGTTCGCCGATGTGTCTTAATTCTTCGTTTGCGTGTCCTTCTTCATAATAAGTGCTTAAAATATAATCACACTCAGCTACCATATCTCGGATATTCCAGTATTCTGTATTTTCACTAAATTTAGTACCGATACTTATATGTTCGTAACCTATTGAACACACAATTTGGTTATATCTCTGAATAGCCTTATCAATATTAAGATACTTCATATCAATTTACCTTTCTTTACTCTGTCTTGGCAATTTTTTCATACTCCTCTAACCATTTTCGGCAAAGGAGAATTTCTTTTTCTATATCTGCATCAGGGTGTTTTTCTAAAAACTCATCTACACAGCAATGATAATCTATCAAGTAGTCCTCTAAATCTTCTTTCAAAGACTGAATATTGTTTTCACAATCTTCTGGAAATTCTTTTGCATAAGCAATAGAACTCTTTAGTGTTTGAATTTCATCATAATAAGTAAGTAGGTAACCCACTTCTTTTATCTCGTCGCACACTGACGAGTCTTCATACTCTGCATACCTTGAGTATGAAGATAAAAGAAAATTTAACAATGTTTCCTCTGGAGCAAAGCTGAACCCACAGCGTTCATACCAATCATTAGCATACATTCTCTCATCACTGCCATTGGAATATGTACCGTCCACCAAGTCACCGATAAAATTACTTAAAAGCTCGTCAACCGTAAGTCCAACTGTTCCTGCTTTGATTGCTAATCGTTCGCAGTCCGCATCAGACAAGCTAATTGATATGTTGCGTTTCTTTATAGTGGCAATTTCTGCCTTTTGATTTGAATAGTCTTTCATTTTTTAGTACCCTCTTTCATTCTCAAATATGGTGTTTCAGAACTCATACTTTCAGCCAACAAACTGACTTTAAGCAATTCTTCATCGCTTAATTCAGATGGAGATGTTTCGTCATCATCTGTTTCTTTATATAAGCTGTGTTTTTGAATAAATGCTATTAAAAAATACTCCAATTCTTTCTGATACAGTGTATTGTAAAAGTCAAAAAGAAAATTTATCTCTATACGCTGAGTTTCGGTACATTCAGCTCCTAATATGGTACGCTTCTTTCTTCCTGTTAAGTTACTGGAAAAACTATAAAAATCAGGGTCAGCATTTAATACTTTGGCAATAATTTGTATAAGTAATCGTTTTTCAAAAGCTCCGTGGTATGTGAACTGATGAACAGTAATACACTCATCATCAAGCTCACTTTCACTAATTCCATACTTCTTAGATAGTTTATCAAACAGCTTTTGTGCGTTCTCTTTTTCTCCATCTACTCCACGCATAGATAGTTCACGAAGCTTCTTTAATAAATCTTTGTGTTTATCTGCCATTACAACCACCTTTAGCACTCTCTAACATAAACTTCATCAGTATCACCTTTGATATACAAACAACCATTCTCGGTATAGCAATTATCTGCTATCCATTTAGCCAAAGCGATTAGTGACGGTTGTTGTACTGCAACTACATCTAAGAATTTATACACAACTTGATACCTTTTCATAATAATCAAACCTCTTATTGTCGGACAAATCATCAAAAATAGTATTGATGATTTGTCCTTTATTGTTATGGTTTTTTGTGTTTTTAACTAGCTCTATATATAATCATATCCTGTACATTCACATAAAGCATTAGTCAAACTATCTTCATCATTCAAATCTACATCATCGGGAATATCGTAAACTCTACCCCAAACCACAGTACGCTTTTTATCACTAGGGTGTAAACCTTCATAAGCTTGTTTTTCGTTTTTTAAAGCTTTCTTCGCTTCTTCTAACGATGTACCCTCATAACTTGAAAATTCATCGCCTTCTTCTGTATGAATATTTCTACAACTGGTACTGCCCACTACATAATATTTCATATTGATTTTCTCCTTTTTACCGATTTCTAAACAAATATTATTTATTACAGTTATTATTATACTTGATAGTGTTATCATTGTCAAGTATAAATTAGTGTTTTTTATTATTTTTCTTTTTATTGACTTTACAATACCTTTGGTATATAATCTTATACAAAGCAATGTAATCATTGTCTTGCATAAATATATGTTTTAAGGAGTTAATTTTTATGAAAGAGTTCACCTGTCAGATGTGCGGTAATAAATTTAATACAACTGCTAACAGAGCAAGCTACTGCCCAGAATGTCGTAAGCAAAGACAACTTGAAAGAGCAAAAACCTATAATCAAAAAATTAAGAACTGTGAAAAAACAAGGACAATAGGCGAACCAGAAATATGCCCAGAATGTGGTAATACCTATATTCTAAAAAGTGGTAGTCAAAAGGTATGTGAGAATTGCAGAAAAAAGCATACTAACCAAAAGAAGATAAAGCCAAACTCTGAATACAAAGCAAAGAATTATGATACTTGCATTTTCTATGTAAAAAAAGGAGAGAAGCAAGGCATTCAGGAATATGCCGAGAAGAACGGAATGAGCCTTAATGAGCTTGTAAACCTTTCTATTAAAACCTTTATGGAAAACAATAAGGACAACAACAAATAATCCTATTCCAACTCTCCCTTAGAATGCTTCTTATCAATAGTTTTCATATATTCATTAATTGACTTTTGAGCAAACTCAATTTCCTTTAATTCCTCAACTATGCCTTTATATGTTTCGTTCATAGACTTAAATTCAGCCAATAATTCAGTTCTTTGATTTTCTAATTTTTCAAGATTTGGTAATCTCTTATCAGGGTATAAAACTTTTAATCTATTAACTGCGTCATCGTACTTACTAAGTTCGGTGGCGTTTTCTTTTTGGAACTTACTTTTCATTATCGCTTGATTATACCTATCGTGTACTGGTTTATATTTTTTATATGTTCTAAGTAGTCTTATTGCATCAGTAAGCTCATTGATTTGGTTCTGTGTTGCGTTAAGTTTTGATACGATTATCATTCGTTGGTTATAAGTCTGGGTTGCATTACTTTCAAAATCTTTTTCACTATTCAGATTATGTGTAGTCAGGTAATTAAGCACTCTTGAAGCTTCTTTCATATTCTGCATATCTGCCCAATGCAATAAGCCTTTAGAGGTCTGGAACACATCACTGCTTGTATCAATTATTTTTGTTTTTACATCTTTTCCACTAATGCCATTTTTTAAGATTTGGTACTGCTCAATTCTCTTTCGTAATTGAGGTTCATCATAATACCAACCTAATGTTTTTCCTCGTGAAAATCGTTCCTGTCCTTTCATTCGGAATTTAATTTTTATGACATTATCTGGATTGTAAACACATTCAATTTCTTTAGCTCTGAGCTTCTTTAAGAAATCATCAAAATCAACCGATTGCATTATTGTTTCATCTATTGCAAATCGAAGTTGTGCTTTCCAACTTGTACCGAGCTTATCCTGTTGCCATTCATAATAGCATTTGCCTTTGCCTATCTTTGGATTGTCTATCACAGATAAATCATTTTCTCTGCATAATTCATCGTTGTGTTCTCTTAAATTCTTCCAAGAAACTTTTCCACGATTTTCAAGATATTCAAAGCTACGATAATGCTCAAAACTAATATTATTAAAGATTATATGATTATGGATATTGCCAGTGTTTATATGTGTAGCAATTACATATTGGTACTGTCCTTTTAATAATTTGTCAGCTAGTTCCATTCCTAATTTCATTGCTTCTTCTGGAGTTACTTCATTTCCTTTAAAGCTCTGTTTGATATGTTGAGCCAACACATTTCCTTTACCAGTTCCAAGACTCCGCACTCTGAAAAATTCTTCTTCAACCAATTCTCCGTTTAATGGGCAAGCGTAAGAATTGGTGTACATTCCATAATTAGTTTTTAAGGGATTTAATATATAATCTACTGCGAGAGAAAGCGTAGATTTGATTGGACTGAGTTTAGAGATTGCCATATATCTTGTAACACCTTTTTCATATATTCTATATCTTCATCATACACACGATTAGTTGAATTTGCTCTCATTGCAATTTGATTAATATTCGTCTGTATTCCACTGATTGATTTTACTAATGTTTTAATTTCTTCGTTTTCATAATTCACAATAACTCCTGAAATTGCCATTTTTCTTACATAAGCACCTACTGTTTTTTTCTTCGCTTGCTTCATTCGTAATTCGATTATTTCTCTCTCTTGTGGAGTTACACGAAAACTAATTTTTATTGATTTGTTTTGAGTATCAGACAAGGAAAACTCACCTCTTGTTAAATATATAAGTCAGGGATTTTTGCAAACTTTGATAAACACACGGGGTCTTAGGGGTTGCCCCCTAACAAGCAACGCTATATCGGACAAAGGCGGAGCATTTGTCCGACATATAGCAGTGCTTGCTACATTAGAAATCCGTATTTTTTATCCCTCTACTAATACTCCGAAAAATCGCCCATTTCGCAACCACTTTTTTAGAAAAAACTGAAAAATTATTGCTGTTTTTTACCATCCGTGATATTATAGGACTAATCAATTAATTTTTATGCTTGTTCGTTCTTGTAGAACAGGAGTGTATTTACAAAGAATGGGCAGTTATAAAATTAAACGCACTGATAATAAAAACACAAAGACTCTTTTTCTCAAAGAGTATGCTAAGTTAAATCGACAGGAAAGATATTACATTTATGAGCGTGACAAGGGCAGGCTGATTAAATTTGATGAAGCATATTTTTCAGATGAAAACGCTGATGTTGTAAAGGTAATTACAAAAGAGCGTCTGCACAAAGCGTTAAATCGTGCTTTAAAAGAATTAACAGCACTTGAACAGCAAATAATTGATGATTGTTTTTTCAATGATAAAGATGAGGACGGTAACAGAAAGACTTATACTGAGTTAGCCAAAAAGTATAATATTAGCCGACAAGCGTATGCTAAAAGATTAAACAAAATCTTAATTAAATTAAGGGGTCTTATTGATTTTTATTACGAAGATTTCTAAAATCAAAAAAAATTCAAAAATATTTTGATTTTTTGGTTGCGAAAAGCCATTTTTTTCGGAATATATATAGAGGGGTTAAATTTTACCCTCTGCATATTGCCAATTTTCTTGAAAATCGAAATTTAGTGTGCTATTATGAGTATCCATTTCAGTTAGTGCCTGTTTGCCAATGTCACACAAGGGGGTTAATTTTGTGCAAACAGCAGAAAGAGTGAAAATAACTGCACTATATGCAAGATTGTCAGCTGATGACGAGCTAAAGGGTGAGTCAAACAGCATCAGCAATCAAAAACGGATTTTACAAGAATATGCTTTAACCAATGGCTTTGCTAATTGCAAATTCTATATTGATGACGGTTATTCTGGAACAACATTTAATCGACCAGACTTTGACAAGTTGGTTAATGATGTTGAGAATGATTTAATCGGAACAGTTATAGTTAAAGACTTATCAAGATTTGGAAGAAACTATCTAAAAGTCGGATATTATACCGAAGTAGTTTTTCCAGAAAAAGGAGTTAGATTTATTTCAGTAACAGACAATGTGGACTCTAACTCTGATGAGGGTATTAATGAATTTGTTCCATTTAAAAATATGATGAATGACTGGTATGCAAAAGATATTTCACGAAAGCAAAGAGCCGTTATTCAAAGCAAAGGCAATGCTGGTAAACGCTTAACAACCAGAGCGATTTACGGATATAAAAAAGACGAAAATAAAGAATGGATAATTGATGAAGAAACTGCTGATGTGGTAAGAAAGATATTTCAGCTTTGTCTTGATGGTTATGGTATTCAAATGATTGCAAATTATCTGTTTGCTAAAAAAATAAAAAATCCATCTGCTTATTCAGGACGAATAAGAACAGATGGAACAGCAAGCAAAAATCCTTATTTGTGGTCAGCACAAACTGTAAGCGGAATTTTATCAAGACAGGAATATTGTGGAGATACTATCAACTTCAAATCTCAAAAAAGAAGTTGTATGAGTAAGCAAATAATTAAATTTGACCCAAGTGAATACAAAATCTTCCCAGATACACATCAGGCAATTATCAGCCGAGAGGATTTTCAAAAAGTTCAAGAGATACGAAGCAAAAGAAAGCGTATTACTCCGATACAAGAAAGAGTAATGTTTGGTGATGTTATTTTCTGCGGTGACTGCGGAAACAAAATGTATATTATGCGTTCACGAAACTGGAAAAAAACAAAACCAGACTGCTACATTTGCTCAACATCACGCAAAAAAGGAAATTGCTCATCACACTATATTCAAGAAAAGCATTTGATTGAATATGTAGAAGATGCAATAAATAAATTGTTGCTTACAAGTAATGACACTGAAAAACTTTATAAGCGTATCCACGATGATATTACAAAACGAAACAATGAGCGACAGAGAGATTTAAATAAAAAACTCTCTGAAGCTCAGGAGAGAGTCAGAGAGATTGATAACATCATCAAAAATTTATACGAGGATAAAGTAAGAGGTAATATCACTTTAGATGTATTCCAAAAGTTGTCGAGCAATTTTAGTACAGAACAAGCTATGCTAAATGATTTTATTTTTGAGCATAGCAAAGAATGTGCGAATGTAAAAGCAGATAAATCAAGTGTTTCAGATTTTGTAAACATCGTTAAAAAATATGAAACAGGAATAAATGCTCTTACACCTGAGATTGTCGATGACTTTATTGAACGAATTGAAATTTTTGAAGCAAAAAAAATTGACGGCAAGCGTCAACAAAAAATCAATATCCATTTCAAAGGGATTGGACTTGTAGAGTTTGATTAAAAAGTTCTTCCCCAATTCAATTACGAGTAGTGTTAATTGAATAGGAGAAGAAAATTTAATCAATCTATTGTGAACCAATCTCGAAAGAGGTTGGTTCTTTTTTTATTCAAATTT
>JAXJTR010000028.1:0-31236 GCA_036309465.1 Acutalibacteraceae bacterium | reverse complement strand
TAAACACTGTAACAAACGCTAGTACATAAGCCACTGATTTTTTGAATAGTTTCATAAAAATCCCCCTCATTAAAATATGATAGTATACACTCCATTTACTGGATATGACAATTATACACCTTTTAAAATAATATATTTATTAACATATCGTTACATATATTCAGTTGTATTAGTGCATTTTGCACAATTAATTATCATTTTTATTATGTATATACACTCAATTTATAACTACCACAGGTTTTAAAGCTGATACTAGAGCTAATTAATCAGAATTAAAAAGTAAAAAGCAGATAACAGCTTTTGTTTGCTGTTATCTGCTTAGTTATTCAATACATAAATTCACTTTTACACATTCTCTACAATGTGTTGACTTATTAAATTCTACAACCCTACAAATTATATTCCTATTATCTTTGATCATTTGTGCAACTTGTTTTGAATAGTATCTAGGAACATATCCTATTACATTACTGTTTTTTGTTTTTATAAGAACAGCATTTTTATCATATTTGTTATCAGGTTCTAAACATAAAGTTAAGCTATCATTCTCTTTAATGTCAATGTTATTAACACATTCTTCTCCACAACAAGGCATATAGTGCCTTGCACCAGCAACATAAAAACATCTTGATACAGGTTGTTCATCATCAAATATTGGATCAATAAATTCTAAGGTATCAATAGGAAGTCTTGCCCCACTATTTTTTAAAAGCATATATTCATCATATTCATTAATATTGTATTTTTTTAGAATTTCTGAAATTCCTTTTCTTTTTTTGTCAGGCAATCGGCTTGAAAATACAGGAAAAAGTTTTTCGCTTGTATATGTTTTATCAAATTCTTTAAATGCTTCAATTCCTTTAAAGCCTTCTTTTTGAGCTTCTGTAAATTCTTCGCCATATTTAAATTCAAAGAATCCATTCTTGGACAAAATTCCTACAATATATTGTCTTCTTGTATCGGGGTGCTTCCAAATTAAATATAAATAATCTTTGCCATTTTTAGTTGACATACTTTAACCCCCTTTAAAAATATTATTTATTATATTAATTTTTTTAGTAAGAAAAAGATAAATTAAATTTTTACGTTTTGCAGAAAGAATATTATCAGGATATTCCCATAACATATCGCATATTTTTTGACGAGTTAAGGTTTGATTTATTTTTTTAACAAATATTCTACAATAGTTATTATATTCCTCTGCTTTATTCAAATATTCCAACACCTCAATATGGGTAGGTTCTTTTTTTATTAATGGATTTAAGCGAATACGTGTTCTTGATTTTGTGGTAACCAAGGCATCAGCTTTTTTTAAGTCCTTACCTAAATAAGAATCAATATCTGATTCTTTTATATAGCAACAAAGAGAAGAACCGTTATCATATAAAGGACAAAATTTTAGTTTTCCTGATGCTGAAAGAATAAAAGCCCAATTACTATGATGTCTATCGGTATTACCAATCAACGCATCAAAAATAAGCATTTCAGCAAATTGTTTTTCAAATCCATACAATTTTATAATTGGATTTATCATATACAATGAGTAATAATATTTAGTATTATTATCACATAGAATATCTTTATCGTAATCAGGAAATAACTGAGTTATAAAAGAAATCCCTTCAACGAGAAACTCGTTATCTTGATTAATTCGATAGCTCATTGAACCTATTCTGTTTCGATATATTCCAATATCAACTTCTGCACAGGGTATATCTAAGAGATTTGCAATACTTGATGCTAATTTTTCAGAAATATGTTCAGTAGTTTCTTCACTTTTAGGATATTTAAAAAGACCCATTTTACCATCTAAACTAAGCCATTCTTTTTCACTTCTACCACTACCCTCAGCATTACCATCATAAGTATCCCATTTGCTGAAGTCAACAACATCTATCATAAACAAAAACCCCTTTACTGAAGTTTCAGTTTAATTTTAAATTAGATTTAAAATTTTGTCAATGTTCAATTAAAAGATTATCTTTCTATAATTATAGTTTACCATAATTACTGTCCAATAAACTACACAATAAGTTGATCTTTATATTTTCTCTAACCTTGGGTCTATGGCTGACATACCACTAGGAATTGTTTAACCGACCAAACATCTTTAGTGGAAGCAAAACAAAGTTAAAAAGTGAAAAGCAGATAACAGCTTTTGTTTGCTGTTATCTGCTTTAGTATTAATTTTAGATTATAAATTCTATTTTAACAAATAAAATTATTTTTCTATTAGGCTAACTCCTGACATTTCTGCTGGCTGTGGCATACCCATAATCTCTAGCATTGTTGGAGCTATATCTGCCAATGTGCCACCCTGTTGCTTTAGCTTGCAGTCGTAACCAACTACACATAGTGGTACAGGGTTTGTTGTGTGTGCTGTAAATGGCTCGCCGTCTGTGTCTACCATTTTGTCAGCGTTACCGTGGTCAGCTGTAATAATAGCAACACCGTTCATTTCCTTAACAGCGTCTACTACCTTACCTACGCACTGGTCAACTGTTTCAACTGCTTTTACAGCAGCGTCAAACACACCTGTGTGGCCAACCATATCGCAGTTTGCAAAGTTAAGAATAATTACGTCATAAGCACCGCTCTTTATTCTTTCTACAACCTTTTCGCAAACCTCAGGGGCACTCATTTCAGGCTGTAGGTCGTAAGTTGCAACCTTTGGTGAAGCAACCAAAACTCTGTCCTCGCCCTGATATGGCTCTTCTACTCCACCGTTGAAGAAAAATGTTACGTGAGCATACTTCTCTGTTTCTGCAATTCTTAGCTGTGTTTTACCCTGTGCTGATAGGTACTGACCAAGTGTATTGTCAAGTGACTGTGGCTTAAATGCGATTTCTACATTTGGCATTGTAGCATCATACTCTGTCATACAGATAAACTTAACAGGAATCATACCGTTTCTTCTCTCGAAACCTGCAAAGTTAGGGTCTACAAATGTTCTTGTAATCTCTCTTGCTCTGTCTGGACGGAAGTTGATAAATACAACTGCATCGTCTGCCTTAATTGGCTCTGCACCGTCAATAACTGTTGGAATTACAAACTCGTCAGTTACACCATCTGCATAAGAGTTTTCCATAGCCTTTACGCCACAGCAAGCCTTGTTGCCCTCGCCATAAACCATAGCGGAATAAGCCTTTTCTACTCTGTCCCAGTTGTTGTCACGGTCCATAGCGTAGTATCTGCCCTCGATAGTAGCAATTTTACCTACGCCGATTTCTTCCATTTTTGCTTCACAGTCAGCAACAAAGTCTTTACCACTTGATGGTGGAACATCTCTACCGTCCATAAATGCGTGGAAATAAACCTTTTCTACATTCTGTGCCTTAGCCATAGCAAGAAGTGCATACAAATGACCATTAAAGCTGTGAACACCACCATTTGAAAGCAAGCCCATAATGTGAAGTGCTGTGCCCTTTTCTTTAACGCTGTTCATAGCATCAAGAAGAACAGCGTTTTTCTCAAACTCACCGTCTTCAATAGCCTTTGTAATTCTTGTTAAATCCTGATAAACAATTCTGCCTGCACCCATATTTGTGTGGCCAACCTCACTGTTGCCCATTTGTCCGTCTGGTAAACCAACTGACATACCAGATGCACCAATATTTGTATATGGGTTTTCTGCAAAAATTTTATCTAAATTAGCTGTATTTGCAACAGCCTCAGCATTACCCTCTGCTGGAGCAATACCATAGCCGTCCATAATCACTAAAACTGTTGGCTTTTTCATTTATTTATCTCCTTAAACCTGAGCTTTAATATAATCCATAGTAAATGCAGGGATTAGCTTTAGACCCTCAGCAGCAAGAATATCTGTTGCCTTGTCAGCTCTTTGAATTACACAAAGAACAGTATCAACAATAGCACCCTTCTTTCTTAGCTCCTTAACACCGTCAATAATAGCACCGCCTGTTGTTACAACGTCCTCAATAATAAGAACGTGCTTACCCTCAACATCAGCACCCTCTGCAATTTTGCAAGTACCATATTCCTTAGCCTTTTTTCTAACAAAAGCTGCCTGCATACCTGTGTTTAGAGAAATTGCAGTAACTACAGGAATACCACCCATTTCAAGACCAGCGATAACATCTGTGCCCTCTGGAATCATACCTGACATAATCTTAGCAATTTCAGCTAGAACCTCTGGGTTAGCTTCAAATAGATATTTATCAAAATACTCGTTAGAAATCTGACCTGATCTTAGTAAGAACTCGCCTGTAATATGTGAAAGCTCGTATATTTTCTTAGCAACCTGTTCCTTTGTCATTTTAATCACCTCGTTACAAATTACTTGCTTGCAGCCTTAACAATAGCAGCAAACTTTTCTGCTACTAGTGAAGCACCACCGATTAGACCACCGTCTACATCTTCCTTGCTTAGTAGCTCGTCTGCATTAGCATCGTTCATAGAACCACCGTACTGAATTGTCATAGCGTCTGCAGCTTCCTTATCATATACATCTGCAATAACGCCACGAATAGCAGCACAAACCTCGTTAGCCTGATCAGCAGTAGCAGTTTTACCTGTGCCGATAGCCCAAACTGGCTCGTAAGCGATGATGATTTTGCTTAGCTCTTCCTTAGAAACGCCACCTAAAGCAATTTTTGTCTGCATAGCAACAAGCTCGTTAGTAACGCCCTGCTCTCTATCCTCTAGCATTTCGCCAACACATAGGATAACTGTTAGACCCTCGTTAAGAGCAGCTCTTACTCTCTTATTTACTGTTACATCTGTTTCACCAAAATACTGTCTTCTCTCGCTATGACCGATAATAACATACTCAAGACCCATAGCAGCAAGCATTTTTGCAGAAATTTCACCTGTAAAAGCACCGCTTTCTGCCCAGTGACAGTTTTCTGCACCAATTTTAATGTTTGTACCCTTTGTAGCCTCTAGAGCTGTGCATAGGTCAACATAAGGAACACAAGCGATAACCTCGCAATCAGCGTCTTTTACAAGAGGAGCAATCTCTGTTAGTAGAGCCTTAGCCTCGTCTGGTGTTTTATTCATTTTCCAGTTACCTGCGATAACTGCTTTTCTTAACTGCTTGTTCATTTTAACTCTTCCTTTCAATAGTCATTTGACTATGTAAATTAATAAAATTTATATAATACTAAACCCTAATTAAAAACCAGAAAAAAGTTAATTAAAGTTTAATGGTATAGTAGCATTGTAGCAGAGCGTTAGCCTCCCTTTTGCAAAGGGAGGTGCTCGCCAAAGGCGAGTAGTGGGATTGTTTGCTAACAAAAAGTATTGCTATTTAACTTAAAACAAAGCTATAACAATCCCTCAGTCAGCTTCGCTGACAGCTCCCTTTACACAAGGGAGCATTAACGCTATATCGTATCCTGTATGTTATACTATTTAACTTATCTATTCTGTTCTTTAATTAGATATTAGTATAAATAGTACAGCTAACAATTTATATCAAAAAAGCGGAGAATTACTACTCCGCTTTCTGATTACAATTTTAGTAAATTATTTCTTGTCTGCAATAGCAGCAATACCAGGTAGAACCTTACCCTCTAGATACTCTAGAGAAGCACCACCACCTGTTGAAATATGGCTCATTTTGTCAGCAAAACCAAGCTGGATAACAGCAGCAGCTGAGTCACCACCACCGATAATTGTTGTAGCATCTGTTTCTGCAAGAGCCTTAGCAACTGCCATTGTACCTGCAGCAAGAGTTGGGTTCTCGAATACACCCATAGGACCATTCCATACAACTGTTTTAGCAGACTTAACAGCCTCTGCAAATAGAGCCTGAGTCTTTGTACCGATATCAACGCCCTCTCTGTCATCTGGAATAGCGATAGACTCTACAATCTGAACCTCTACAGGAGCGTCAATTGGGTTAGGGAAATCTTTAATAGTTACTGTATCAACAGGAAGAAGTAGCTTTTTGCCTAGCTTTTCAGCCTTCTCCATCATCTCTTTACAGTAATCAATTTTGCTGTCATCAACCAAAGACATACCAACATTGTAGCCCTTAGCCTTAATGAATGTATAAGCCATACCGCCACCGATAATTAGTGTGTCGCACTTTTCGATAAGGTTAGAAATAACATTTAGCTTATCTGCAACCTTTGCACCACCAAGAATAGCAACAAATGGTCTTTCAGGCTGTTCTACAGCATTACCTAGGTAGTTAATCTCTTTCTGCATTAGGTAACCAACAGCTGTTTCTTTAATGTGGTCTGTTACGCCTGCTGTTGAGCAGTGTGCTCTATGAGCTGAACCGAAAGCGTCCATTACGAATACCTCAGCAAGAGAAGCAAGCTCGCTACTGAATGGCTCTAGGTTCTTTGTTTCTTCCTTACGGAAACGTGTGTTCTGTAGAAGAACAACATCACCGTCGTTCATAGCCTCTACAGCCTTTTTAGCGTTCTCGCCAACAACCTCGTCGTCGTTTGCAAAAACAACCTCTTTGCCTAGAAGCTCGCCTAATCTAACTGCAACAGGTGCTAGAGAGAATTTCTCCTCTGGACCATTCTTTGGCTTACCAAGGTGAGAGCAAAGAATAACCTTACCACCGTCATTAACTAATTTCTGAATTGTAGGTAGAGCAGCTGTAATTCTGTTATCGTTTGTAATAACGCCTTCCTTTAGAGGAACGTTAAAATCGCAACGAACTAAAACCTTTTTACCTTTTACATTAATGTCATCAACTGTAACTTTGTCTAAAAAACCCATTTCAAAAACTTCCTTTCAGGTTTATTTATAAGTTTTTCAACCAATCGGTTTGAAATCAACTTAATACATAATATATTTTATAATAAAATTCCTTATTTTTCAATACTTATGCTAATCTTTATTTACACACTGGATAAAATCCAGCGTTAAAAATTGTATTAGACGTGCTATAATTAAAAACTTTTCTGTTTTTTAATTATAGTTTAGTATCACAATATTTATTTGGCTTATTTTCTTAATACTAAAACAAAAAATATTTACCATTCATATTTTGTAAGCTTGCCATTACACAATAGCTGTGGGTAATTCCATTGTCTTAAAGTTTCGTAAACTGCAATAGCTACAGAGTTAGACAAATTAAGGCTTCTTGCTTCATCTATCATAGGAATACGCACAGTAGTTTCAGGATTTTTATACAGCAAATCCTCAGGCAAGCCTGCAGTTTCTCTGCCAAAAAGAAGATACGCTCCGTCGGGATATTTAATATCAGAATGTACATACTTTGCCTTTGTAGAAAAATAATAATAAGGGCCATTAGTTTTTTCAAAAAAGTCCTCTATATTATCATACACAGTAATATCAAGCATATCCCAATAATCCAGTCCGGCTCTTTTAACTGATTTTTCGCTTATACTAAAGCCTAGGGGTCTTACCAAATGAAGTCTGGCACCTGTTGCAGCACAGGTGCGTGCAATATTACCTGTATTTTGAGGAATTTCAGGCTGTACCAGCACTATATTTAATTCTGCCATAGTATATTTTTCCTTTCATTTATAAAAGTATTCACAAAGTATAAAATGTAACAGCCTGCACAAAATATAAAAAAGGACGTGGAGGCTATTAATAATCAAATTGTTTTAATAGAAAATATATTGTATCTTTTTACCCTATACAGGAGGTGTAAAATTATGAATAAAAACGTAATGAATGTTGCAAAGGGTGTAGCTATGGCTGTTGCCACAGGTGTAGCTGTGGGGTATGTAAGCAACAAGGTAATGCAGAAAAACCCTAAAACCGTAAAGCGTAAAACTAACGATGCACTTAGTGCAATGGGGCAGATAGTAAATGATATTTCTTACCTGTTGAAGTAGCAATAACTTTATAGCTTTGCAAAAATGCAGATAGGCACAAAGCCTGTCTGCATTTAATTTTATAACTATTCTATTGGTATGTCAAACTGTAATATTATTTAAGGAAATTTATCTTATAGTTCCTCCGCCAACAACATATTCATCGTGGTAAAAAACTACAGCCTGACCCTTAGTTATTGCCCTTTGTTTGTCGTCAAACTCTACTAAAACTCTGTTTTCATCAAGAGGATGAACAGTAGCAGGAGCTTCTTTTTGGCTGTAACGTGCCTTTGCTGTTACACGGATACTAGATGCTGGCTTATCTATGGCTATCCAGTTAAGGTCGTCTGCTGTAAGGGTGTTGGTAAATAAATCTATGTTTTCTCCTAGGGTTACAATGTTATTTTCAGAATTTTTATCCAGCACAAATATAGGATGTTTATAGCTTATTCCTAAGCCTTTTCTTTGACCAATAGTATAATGAATAATACCCTTGTGCTTACCTAAAACTGTTCCGTCTTTATATATAAAATCTCCTGTAGGAGTTTTTATGCCCATTGTATTTTCTAAAAAGCCTGCATAGTCACCGTCTTTTATAAAGCAAATGTCTTGACTGTCTGGCTTGCGTGCATTTACAAGATTATGCTGTTCTGCTAAAATACGAGATTGCTCCTTTGTCATACCACCTATAGGAAAAAGTGTATGCTTTAGCATATCTTGTGTAAGCACATAAAGCACATAGGTTTGGTCTTTTGTATGGTCTACAGCCTTTTTTAACAATGCTCTGCCGTTGCTGTCAATTTCTCTTTGAACATAATGACCTGTAGCTATATATTCATAGTCAAGCATTTTAGCTCGCTCCAACATTTTTTGAAACTTAATATATCTGTTGCAATCAATACAAGGATTTGGAGTTTCTCCCATTTGGTAGCTTTTTGCAAATTTGTTTATAACCATTTCTTTAAAATGGTCACCAAAGTTAAACACATAATGATTAATACCAAGCTTGTGACAAACTGCTTTTGCGTCTTGTACATCATCAATAGAGCAACAGGTGCGAGAATCTTCCTCAAGTCCAATATCTTCATTACTAAACAAACGCAAGGTAGCACCGTCTACATCATAACCCTGTTGCTGTAAAACAAGTGCAGAAACAGAGCTATCTACACCGCCACTCATTCCTACTAAAACTTTTTCGCCCATACTTTCACCTCTTTTTTATTATGGCTACAATAATCAGTCTATATTTGTTGGAAAAGATTTTTATATTATCTGCATTTATACTTAATATATTTACTTAATGCAAAGCCTAAAGGAAACGCAAGAATTGCATAGCCTTTTTTAGGTGCATTTTTAATAATGCCCTTTTGCTTAGCCAGTAAACAGCTTGATACATAGTGCATACTATGCTTTAGTTTAAACTTAAACGATGTATCCTTAAATGATAGATATAATCTTCTTATCTGTGCAAAGCTATTAGGGCTAGAGTAATACTGCTTTACAATACTATTTGTCATACCCTCTGGCTGATATTCAACCACACATAAGCTTCTGTTATATACTAAAAAGTCATATTCCAAGCTTATTTGCAAGTGCATATAGTGTGGGTTAAAGTTCTTCTCGTTGTTTAGCACAGGCATAGGTGCAACCTTTTTGTAAAGGTCACTACGAACAACATTTTTTCTGTCGCCATTATTAATGTTATATTTGCCTGTTAATAGGTCAATAAGATTAACAGACTTTTGGTTTGGTAGTGGGTCGCCTATAATTTCTCCATTTTCAAAGCTGTCAGGAGCAACAATTCCTGCGTATTTATCGCTACCGTGTTCCTTCCAGAATTTTGTTATTTCTTCAATAGCATAGTCAGGCATATAGTCGTCAGAATCTATACAAACAGACAGCTCTGTTTCTAAATTAGCTATAGCTGTGTTATATGCTGTGTGCAAACCACCATTTTCTTTATATATGTACTTAATTTCATATTCAGTTGTTTCTGCTATCCATTTTTCAACAAGCTCTCTTGTATTGTCCTTTGAACCGTCGTCTACTACAATCCACATAAAGTTTTTAGAGGTTTGACGATTTAAAGAGTCGTACAGTCTTGGCAATAAATCTGCTCTGTTATATGCAGGTGTAAAAACCGTAATATCAACCATAATAATCTCCCTTATCTTAGCTTTAAATATATTTTTAATATTTTCATCATTAAATTAAATCCAAATATCTTTTTAAAGTTATATATCATTTTAACCTTAGGATTCCAATGGTGGTCAAGTAGATATGAATATTCTTTCATTTCTTTAATATATTCTTTTGTATCACCATTGTAAACACAGCAAATGTTTAAAAAGGTTATGTATTGATATGATACATAATTTAAAAAACATTCCTTTATATCTTCACTGCAATTATCTACCATTTTTGCAGACTTAATAATGTTATTTTTTAGATTATAAACATATTTGTCAGAAAAGGTTTGACTTATGGAAAGTGCACGCTGTCTGTAAACATATATACTTCTATTTAACAAAGAGTACGACCTTGCACACTGCATAAGTCTTGCACTCCAGTCTATATCCTCTGATGTTATTCCCTTTATAAATTTAAGGTCATTTTCTATAAACAAGGTGCGTTTTACAGCCTTTGTACAAGCAGATGAAAGAAAAGCATTATTTTTTACAAGGTCTGTAAGCTGAGTGGTAAGATTTGTTCGGTCAATAGTAATATTTTTATAATTAGGGTTATATTCTACTATAGTGTTATCTTTTTCGTACCAATATTTAAAGAAAAAGATAAGAACATCACTATTTTCTTTTTCCAGTTTATCGGCAATATGTTCTAGTGAAAACTCATCTTCAAAATAGTCGTCACTGTCAAAGAAAATAATATAATCTCCTGTAGCGTAAGGCACACCGTAATTTCTTGCGTCAGACAAGCCACCGTTTTCTTTATGTAAAACAGTTATGCGATTGTCCTTTTTTGCATATTCCTCACAAATTTCAGGGGAAGAATCTGTTGCACCGTCGTCTACCAATATAACCTCTATATTTTTGTAGGTCTGTGAAAGCACACTGTCTATAGCTGTTTCTAAGTATTTTTCTACATTATATACAGGCATAATAACAGACAACTTATATTTACCCAATTTCATTATTTATACCGTCCTTTAAGTGTTTTCTTTATTATACATTATTATAAAAAAAATCGCAATATAGCCCCTATTTCTGCTAAAGAGTATTTATTTAAGACTATATGCAGGTTAATTTATATTTGTATTTTTATATATTAGCTTCAAAATCAAAAAATCATTAAAATCACCTACAAAAAAGTAAAAAATCAATTGCTATTTATACATACTGCTGTTATAATGGTAAGTAGATTAGCCTACGCTAAGGAGGAGTTATAAAAATGAAAATAGATTTTGAAAGAGTTTACTTTGATGACGAACGAAAGTTTTTATTATTTAAGTCTATACCTGAAAAATATTATTTGCTTAGATTAATGGATTTTACAGGTGGTATGAGATACGGCAATGCACTACATCAGGATATGGAAATTCCTGAGGGTTGCTGTATAGTTTGCGAATATCTTATTACAAAAGAAGAATTTGATATGTGGGAAACTGATGTAGAGGGTCTAAGAGCAATGGCAGACACACTTGGCTTTGGTTGCCCTGCAGATAGAGTTCTAAAAATGTATTATCAAACCAGACCAGATTCAACACCTGTTCCTCTACAGCCTGCATTAGGCCCTGTAACAGGTACAGAGCCAAATCTTGTTGAGAGTATGAAGCAAGATTTAAAAGAAACTGACGAGGCTATTGGTAATTCTTTCCTAGATTTCTTAAATGGTAAAGTGGATAAAGAGATTTATTTTATACACTCAGGTCACATTAATAGCATCTACCCAGCAATCGACTTTGAGGGTAAAATGTTCTTTGTAGAAGGCAAGGAAGAGGCTGAAAAGCTTATTCAATCAACAAAAATGTTTGACAACAAGTATTATCAAGTTGATGCCGATACAGCTAAGTCAATTATTAAAAACTGTAAAAAATACGGTGTGTATAAAATTGTTTACTGTTTAGCAGACGGTCAGGCAAGAATTTTTGACAGAGATAAACTACTAGGCGAGCCTACTGAAAACAAGTGGGAAACTTACAACTCAGCAGTTTATAACGGTATTATAAGAAGTATTCAGTGTGGCGGAATACAAAATGCACAGGTGCACGCAAATCAGCTTACTTTAATAAGCCAGCTTAGCCACCAAATTTTTAACGCTACATTCCTAGTGCCAATGGGCGACGGTGAGAAAGCAGATAAAACTATAATACTTTCAAAAAATGCTCAAAAACTTTATGACGAAAATAAATTTGTATTCTACGGTGCAGAGGATTATACATATAAACCACTTAACGCTAATATGTTTACAGCAGGTACAATGCTAAACAGAGAAGACAAAACAAGAGCTTTACCACTTTGCACAGATATGGAAGAGTTTGTAGCTGTATTTGGCGAAAACATAATGCCTATTGCTGTTACTCTTGAAGAAGCATACACTGTACTTAACGATGAATGTAAAATTATTATATTCAATCCATCTTCACTTGGATTTATGTTTGGTCATCAGGCTATGGAACAGCTAAGAGAGTTTAGCAAAAAGCCTGTTACAGTGTTCCGCCCAGAGCCTGAAAAGGTTGAAGAACCAGAGGAAAAGGCTACTACAGTTAGTATGCCTAATATTCCACAACCAAGCTCTACAATGGATATTATGCAAATGGTTGCTAACCAAATTAACCGAGATGAGGCATCTAAGAAAGAGCAAATGATAACATCAGCTCCGGACAAAAATGATGACCTTGATGATACAGCTACTTCTAACAGCGATACAGAAACAGCTGAAACAGAGGTTGAAACAGCTACAGAAGCAGTAGAAGAGCCTGCTAATTCAACAGCAACAGAGTCAGACTCTGAAAAGGAAGACACAACAAAGAAAAAGTCAGGCTTTTTCAGCAGATTTAGAAAAAATAAATAATTGCAATTATTTATTTTTACGCTACATTCAAACATATAAATACTTGTAAATTTCTCCCTAAATAAAACAACACCAAAGAAAAGCACCTTATAAAGCTTTTCTTTGGTGTTTTGCTATATGGTAGTACAAAAAAGTAAATGATATAATTTATGGAATGTGCTACAATCATATTATTATACTAATCTTTATTTAAACAATTTACAAATACAAAAGAGGGCAAAATAATGATAACCATTGATAAAGCACAAGAAAACGACTTGCAAGAAATACTTGCATTACAATACATTGCATACCAAAGCGAGGCAAAGCTGTTTAATGATATGGATATTCCACCTTTAAAACAAACAATAGAGGAAGTTTATGATGAATTTCGTAAGGGAACTTTTTTAAAGGCTATAGACGAAAAGGGAGTTATTATAGGTTCAGTTAGGGCATACCAAGAAAATAATACTGTTTATATTGGTAAGCTAATAGTTCACCCTGATATGCAGAAAAAAGGATTAGGAACAAAACTTCTTTTAGCTATAGAAGCTAAATACCCAAACAAAAGATATGAATTATTTACCAGCACAAAAAGCATTAGTAATATAAAGCTGTATAAAAAATTAGGGTATAAAATTTTCAAAAAAGAAGCTATATCCCAAGAATTGCAATTTGTCTATTTAGAAAAAATTAATTAACCCATATCAAAGCTAAAAAACCGCCTACCAAATGGGTAAGGGGTTTTAGTTGTTTTATGAGTAGTTAGGTAAATTAGAATTTATGTAGCTTATAGCTTTTCTAAACATAACTCTTGACCTATTACAATGGCTTTGGAATTTGTTCCGTGACCAATATCCTTTGTCGACACTATCGGCAATTCTTTACTTACCATCTTTTTAACAAGTTCCTCTACCGTAGGGGTATATTTCTCTTTATCCATCTCTGTAAATGTTCCCAAAATAATTCCTGCTATTTTATCAAAGGCACCTATCTGCTGTAGCTGACATAAATATGTTTCAATTTTAGCAACATCTCCGTTAAAGCTTTCCAACAATAGCACTTTATTTTCTAATTTTGGCATATATTCTGTTCCTGCTAATTTTAGAAAACATCTTATATTGCCCCCTATTACAATTCCTTTTATTTTACTTTGCTGAACAAATTTATACTTTAATTTAAACAAATCTGTTCCATTGTGCATAACAGTATTGCTAAAATCTGATATTTGTCTTTCTTTATAATCATATATTAAATTTCGTATTTGGTATAAAACAGATGTTTTTCCTGTTTTTGCGTAAATTGCATTTATAACTGTTGTTAAATCACTGTATCCCCAAAATATTTTTGGACTATTTGCAATTATATCATAATCAAGATACGGCAATATACCATTGGCAACATCGCCTCCTGAAATATCAAATATGCCCTTTATATCCTGATTTTTATAAAAAAAATTCATAAGTGCATTTGCACGTTCTTTCGCTGTACCACTAAAAATATTTTCTTTTTCATAAATATAATCACTTAATACAGGTTGTAAGCCTATCTTTGTCAATGTATTTTCTAAATCTTTAATTTTTTCCTTGTATGCACATTTCTGCCCATTAGAACAACAAACTATTCCAATTTTATCTCCACGCTTAAACATTCTTACAATACCTCTACTAATTCAAATTTACTTGACTATTATTATATCATTTAATATTTTCGCCTACAAGTATACCCCAACAACGATTTTATTTGTTGGGGTATACTTTGTTTAGTTTTTAATAATATTTATATTACCACAAGTGGCATAGACCATTTTTACTTATTTACTGCAATAAATTTCTATTGCTTTACAGGCAAACTCAGCAGTACCGTTGGCGTGCTTATCAATATTATTTTTAAAGCGTTCATCTGCAACATACATTTGACCTAAACCTGCTAAAATTTCATTTGTACATAGGTAGTAATTTTCTGTTATGTGGTCTTGCAATCTTTTCACAAGAGCTTGTGCTTTGGCGGAATTAGGCTCCTGATTACTTTGCATACACACTGCAAACTCAACAAAAATGTCATTCATTTCTTGAGAAAGCTGATTCCACTTTTCTTTTGAATATTCCTTTGTTTTTTCTGTGTGTTCTTTGTATGCGTCAGTTTTACCCCATTTTTCTTTTGCCTCTGCCTTATATTTTTCTAATTCGCTGTTATCAAATGCTGTCATAATATTTTCCCCTTTCATAGCATTATCAATAGAATAAATTAATCTTTCTAACCGTTCTTTTTTAAGTGTTAGTAGGTTCTTTTGCTCTGTCAGTGCCTTTTGCCTGTCATAGTTTGGCGATGTTAAAAGTTCTCTAATGGTTTTTAAAGAAAAGTCAAGTTCACGGTAAAAGAGAATTTCTTGCATACGAAGAAGTGATTGTTGGTTGTAATAGCGATAGCCTGTATATTTGTCAACATAGGCTGGTACTAATAAACCGATTTCATCATAGTAATGAAGTGTACGTACACTTACCCCTGTAAATTTGGCAAATTCTTTAATTTTCATTCTCATTTTTATCACCTCTATAAAGAAAGTGTACTCTATAACGTAGGGTAAAAGTCAATAGCTATTTTTAAAAAATTTATTATGGGGCACAAGTTTAGTTTTGTGCCCCATAAATTTGATTTTATATTAAATTAAAATTAATCACTCTTCTTTAATTGTCTTATTTATGTAAATAGCGTATACAACAGGAACAATAATTAATACTATTGGCACTATGTATATAGACAGATTATTTTCGATATTAAATATTGAAAGGGAGTTTATTAAAGAATGAGCCATTACACAAGGAACAAGTGATTTGCTTTTAGAAAATATAATTACAAACAAATAACCAATTGCTGTTGCGTAACATATTTGCATTAAAGTAGGAATAAAATCTGCTCCGTTTAGCAGATTAACAATGTGACCTATACCAAAGGTTAACGAGCTTACTATTATGGCACTTTTAGGGTTATCTTTTTCCATAGACTTAAATAGAAAGCCTCTAAATATAATTTCTTCTATAAAACCAACATTAAGCATTGTTAATATGTGGAACAATATTTCACTTGGAGTATTATTGATATTAAAACCATTCCACAAATTAACAGATATAATTAATAGCAGTGGGATAAAGTATAAATATTTTTTTGCATTTGCTACCTTTGTTAATCCATAATAAGATATACGATTAAGACTTATAATCAACACCAATAAAGCTATAGAAAATACAGTATTTATAATTGCACTTCTGAAATCTGTTGTTCCAAAATTTTGCATAGAAAAAGAGTTAACTACCACGTATACTACTATTAGTAGAATAGTAAATAAAGATTCGTGTTTTTCAAATATTTTTTTCATTTTGTTCTCCTTTCGCAGTACAAACTGCTCCATAAAATACTTTTTCAAGTGTTGTCATTACATTTTCTTCATTAAAAATCATTGTATTGTTTGCGTACAAACTGGCATATCCGTGTATAAAAATAAACAGCGTACTAAAAACTTCTTTTGTGCTCTCCATTGACATATCTAGCTCATTTTGGAACACCGTAAGTAGTGGTAATATGTCTTGAGATTCAAGCAAATCCAGCATACTAGCCCCTGAAAACTCGTTTGATTGAAATAAAAAACGAAAAAGATTTACTTCTTCTATTGCAAATTTAATATAGTTAATACCCATTGATAACATAGGATTATCGTCATCTGTTCCAATGTTCATAATATACGCTGAATGATATTCGTCAGCTTTTTTGTACACCAGTTTTTTAATATCCTCCACCGTAGAAAAATAATAAAGTACCGGCTGTGTTGAACAATTTAATTGTTCTGAAATTCTTCTAGCTGTAACCTTGTCTACCCCTTCTTTCTGCACAATGTTAAAAGCGGAATCCACTATCATTTCTTTAGTGATTTTTGCTTTTGGTGGCATTAGCGTTCCTCCTTTTTATAACCTGTGTTATATAACATATATTATATATTGTGCTTTACAGTTTGTCAACGATAATACTAAATTTTAATTAAAAATTTTTCTGGTTTTTATACTAAACTCTAATTAAAGTTTAATTGTACAGTAGCATTGTGGCGGAGCGTTAGCCTCCCTTGTGCAAAGGGAGGTGGCTCGCCAAAGGCGAGTCGGTGGGATTGTTTGCTACCAGAAAGCATCGCCGTTTAACTCAAAATAAAGCTATGACAATCCCTCAGTCAGCTTCGCTGACAGCTCCCTTTACACAAGGGAGCCTTTACGCTATATCATATTTTGTATGTTATCCTATTTAACTTATCTATTCTGTTCTTTAATTAGGTATTAGTATTAATTGGAATCCGCCTGTTACACAGGCTACGCTGGATTTTATCCAGTGACTAAATAAAGATAACCATAAAAAATAGAGTATGTGCTTTTTTACACATACTCCATTTAGTTATTAACATTTTATATTTTTTAATGCTTCTACAACGGTTTCTAGCTTCATTGCACGAGAAGCCTTTACCAAAACCGCATCGCCTTTGTTTATAATATTTTTTAGATTTTCTATAGCTGTTGGTACATCTTTAAAATAATACACCTGTGTGTTGCCACCATTTGCACCTTGGTATATATCATAAGCGTCCTCACCAATTGCAACAAGCACATCTACAGCTTTATTCTTAGCATATTCGCCTGTTTCAAAATGGAGCTGTTTACTATTTGTTCCCAACTCTTTCATATCACCCAATATGCAAACCTTTCTGCCTTTAAGGTTTGTAAGAGTATCTATACCACCTTTTACAGAAACAGGGTTAGCATTGTAGCAATCATCAATTATAGTTATATATCCGTTTTCAATAACACCGTCACGACTTCCAACTGTTTTGTAGCTTTCTACACCTTGGGCAATCTCCTGTGGGGTCATTCCAAGTTGCTCGCCTATTGCAACAGCAACCAAAGCATTAGAAACCATATATGTTCCTATAGCAGGAATTGTAACATCAATTTTGTTATTTGGTGTACAAAGAGTACACTTTATACCCTTTACACCCTGATTATCAATATTTTCACCGTAATATGTATTACCACTGTTAAGTCCATAGAATACAGTTTTTGTATTATCTACACTGCTAACAGTTGAAAGATGTGCATCGTCACCATTTAGGAAAATAGAGGCATTTTCACTACGATGTATAAACATTTCAGTTTTTGCCTTTAGAACGCCATTTCTATCCTGTAAATTTTCAAGATGGCAGTCACCTACATTGGTAATAACGCAGATTGTTGGCTTAACCATTTTGCTAAGGCGAGTCATCTCTCCAAAATCGCTTATACCCATTTCTACAACAGCCACCTGATGATGTTCTTCTAATCCAAACAATGTAAGAGGTACACCAAGCTCGTTATTAAAGTTACCTTGAGTTTTTAGCACATTATATTTTGCACCTAAAACAGATGCAATCATCTCTTTTGTACTGGTTTTTCCAACACTACCAGACACACCTACAACAGGTATGTTAAACAGAGAGCGATAATATTCTGCAATATCCTTAATAGCCTGATAACAAGACTCTACCATAATTACAGGCTTATCTGTTTCTATTTCTTTCTCTGACAGTGTACAGGTAACGCCGGCTTCAAAGGTTTGATGTATAAAGTCGTGACCGTCAACTCGTTCACCCTTTAGAGGGATAAACAAACAGCTTTTAGTTGCCTTTCTGCTATCGGTAGTAATTGAGGCTATTGTTAAATCGCCATATTGTGGCTGTGTAAGTGTTCCGTTACAAGCCTGTGCAATTTCTGATAAAGTTAGTTTTTTCATTATGCTACACACCTTACTGGTATTTTTTTAGTGACTCCTGAACCAAAAGCTCTACCAATTCTGTATATGATATTCCCTTTGCCTGTGCTTCTTGTGGCAATAGACTTGTTGGTGTCATACCAGGTAGGGTATTTGCTTCTAAACAATACATATTATTGTTTTCATCTAAAAGAAAGTCAATTCTTGAATAAGCCTGAAGCATAAGCACATCTGCTACCTTTTCAGCCATATTCTGCAAAGCCTTAGTTGTTTCTTCATCTAGTACAGCAGGGCAAATATCATCTGTTAAACCAGCCTGATATTTATTCTTGTAATCATAAAAGCCCTCTTTAGGACAAATCTCTATAATAGGCAAGGCTTTACCTGCAACTACGCCTATTGAAAATTCTCTGCCCTTTACATATTCCTCAACCAAAACCTCGTCTTCATACTTAAAGGCATCAACCATAGCAACATCAAATTCTGCTTTATCTTGAGGAATAGCCACACCTACACTGGAACCACCTGAGCAAGGCTTTACAACACAAGGGAATGTGCTCCAAGCAGAGGTATCCTCGCCCTTTATAAAAAGCTGACCCTTTGGAGTTGGTACTCCGCTTGTTAAAAACATTTTTTTAGAAAGGCTCTTATTCATAGCTAATCCACTACCCATATAGCCAGTGCCTGTATATTTTATACCAAGCACATCAAAAGTAGCCTGTAGCTTACCGTTTTCGCCCATATCTCCGTGTAGTGCCATAAAAACTATATCTGCTTTGCGACAAATTTCAATTACATTTTTGCCAAGCATACATTTAGGGTCTTGATTAGTTCTGCTTGCCTTTATTTTATCCAAGTCAGGTGCAGTTTCACCAATTGAAGTAATATCTCTTGTAAAATCGTAGTCTATTTCAAAAATATCGCTAATGTCATCGTTGTCATAGCCCATATATACATCAAGTAAGCACACCTTATGCCCATTTTCACGCAAAGCCTGTGCAACCTTTTTACCTGTAATTATAGAAACATCTCTTTCACTACTTAATCCGCCTGCCAATGCAACTATATTCATATTTATCATCCTTTCAAGGTGTATAAATCATTTTATTAAAAACATTCATCACGCATAACCTTTATTTTATCACATCATTGTATTTTAGTCTATATTTATAAGTAAGAAAAACTTCGGACTTTAATCCTTAACTCAAATTGTTAATTTATCTTGTTATTAAACTGTTTTATTTTCCATAGTTACCCTTTGTGCTCTAAGAAAAATCGTTGCACTGCGTAAATTAATATGCTATAATTTGATACGATTAGTGCCATCTTATAGGCAACACAGTAGGATATGAAATACAAAACAGCATTTCATATTTTAGCAAATATTTGGTACTGTTATGGATTTATTTTTGACAAGTAAAATATGTAAGAGATATAGAACAGCTATTGTCTTTATATTTTAATAGGTTTGTCAAGTTATATGAAGGAGAATGTATATATGATTCCAAAGAAAATACATTATTGTTGGTTTGGAGGAAATCCAAAACCTGAAATTATTGAAAAATGTATAGCAAGCTGGAGAAAGTTTTGTCCCGATTATGAGATAATCGAGTGGAACGAATCAAACTACGATATTAACAAGAGCGTTTTTATGAAAGAGGCGTATGAGTGTAAAAAATGGGGATTTGTACCTGACTATGCAAGATTTGATATAGTATCAGAGCACGGAGGCTTTTATCTTGATACAGACGTGGAATTATTAGACTCTCTTGACTCTTTATTGGAATACGATGCAATTTTTGCTTTTGAAACAGCAAGAAATATTGCGTGCGGTTTAGGCTTTGGCTCTGTAAAAAATCATAAATCTGTAAACCAGTGTCTTGAAGCTTATAAAAACAAGCACTTTGTAATTGACGGAAAAATGGACCAAACACCTAGCCCTAGAATTAATACAAATAGCCTAATTCAGTGTTATCCTACATTCCAAAGAACCGGACAAACACAGATAATTGACGGTTGTATATTTTTATCAATGAGTGATTACGATAAATTAATGTTACACCATGGCACAGCTACATGGGTTGATTGTAAAGTTGACGGTAAAGGGCACAAGCCTTCCAAATTCAACGATTTTATTCGTGACCCCAAAAAATTTGTTTTTCTTGAAAAGCATTTTGGTCAAAAAGCTGTTGATATCTATGAATTTTTAACTTACGATTTAAGAGATTACGGATTGATGTATTACATTAAAAGAAAATTTCTTAAAATTAAAAGTAAAAAACAGTAACAATAATCTATAGTTTAAATAAATAACGTATATATTTTTACATACATTTAGCTTTTGTTGTTGCTATAATTTTTTATTTTTACACCTTGCAATCTTTATTAAAAAGTGGTATAGTTGTGTGGAAGTAAATATTAAATATGGGGAGCTTGCTATAGCAGGCTGAGAGATGCGTATACGCTGATACCCTTGAACCTGATTCGGGTAATGCCGACGGAGGGAAATATTAATGGGATTTTTTCTAAGCCGTCACCTTTGTGACGGCTTTTTCTTTTTTATTAACCACCGTGAATATTTATATTTGCTTACAACTATTATTAAAACAAGGACGGTGGTTTGTAATGAACACACAAAATGCAAACAAACAAAGCGAAAAAACAAAACGAATGGTGCTAACGGCACTGCTTATTTCGCTGGCAGCAGTGCTTAGTATGGTAAAGGTGTTAAAAATGCCTTTAGGTGGCTCGGTAACATTACTATCTATGCTACCAATTGCTATGCTTTCTATTGAGTATGGCACAAAATGGGGATTATCTTCGGCCTTTTTATACTCTATTGTACAGTTTGGTTTAGACTTTGGCGAGGTGCTAAGCTGGGGTTTAACACCTGCGGTGCTTATTGGTACAATAGTTTTTGATTATGTAATTGCCTATACTGCACTGGGTGTATCAGGTGCTTTTCGTGATAAGGGTATAAAAGGAATATGCAGTGGTATTTTTGTTGCATTGTTAATTAGGTTTGTCAGCCATTTTATATCCGGCACTATTTTATTTGCCAGCTGGTGCCCAGATGGTTGGAATGTAGTGCTTTATTCAATTTGCTATAACGGTGCTTATATGTTGCCGGAAATGGTTGTAACTATGATAGGTGCATCTGTTATGTTCAAAATGCCACAGATTAACAGACTAATGGCAGGAGATAAAATTTAACACTTAACTTAATAAATAAAAACAACCCCCGAAAAATGCTTATATATAGGCATTTTTCGGGGGATTAGTATTTATATTAATCTGCTATTTCTTCTTCTGCATTAAAAGAAGGCTCTCGGTTATCTATTTGAACATAAGGGCGTCTTGGCATAACATTTTCGTAAGCAGGGCGGATAATTTTGCTTGAATTAGATAATTCTTCTATTCTGTGAGCACTCCAGCCTGCTATTCTAGCTACAGCAAATAATGGTGTAAATAGCTCCTTAGGTAGCTCTAGCATACTGTAAACAAATCCACTGTAGAAATCAACATTTGCACTAACAGGCTTTAGTGTGTTTCTCTTTTTAGTGATAAGCTTTGAAGCAATGCGTTCAACATTGTTGTATAGCATAAACTCCTCTTGCTTGCCTTTTTCGTTAGACAATCGTTCAACATAGCCTTTGAAAACTCTTGCTCGTGGGTCGCTAACGGTGTAAATAGCGTGTCCCATACCGTATATTAAGCCACTGCGGTCAAATGCCTCTTTATTAAGAATTTTCTCAAGATAAGCCTCTATTTCCTGCTCATCGCTGTAATCCTTTACATGAGCCTTAATATCCTCAAACATATTTACAACCTTTATATTTGCACCACCGTGCTTAGGGCCTTTTAATGAGCCAAGTGCCGCTGCAATAGCTGAATATGTGTCGGTGCCTGATGAAGTTACAACGTGAGTTGTAAAGGTAGAGTTATTACCGCCACCATGCTCTGCGTGAAGCACCAAAGCCATATCTAACAGCTTAGCCTCTAGCGGAGTATACTTACGGTCTGAACGTAGCATATATAGTAAGTTTTCCGCTGTAGAAAGCTCTGGCTGTGGGGTGTGAATAATAAGACTCTGCTCATCGTGGTAATATTGGTAAGCTCTGTAGCCATAAACTGAGAAAATAGGGAATAAAGCTATTAGCTGTAAACACTGACGAAGAACATTAGGGATAGAAATATCCTCTGCATTGCGGTCGTAAGAGTACATTGTAAGTACACTTCTTGACATAGCATTCATAATATCTCTGCTTGGAGCTTTCATAATTATATCTCTTACAAAGCTTGCAGGTAGAGTACGATATTCATTTAGCATTTTTCTAAAGTCGTAAAGACTTTCTTTATTTGGTAGCTCTCCAAATAGTAGAAGATAGATAACCTCTTCAAAACCATAGCGATTTTCAGAGGTGAAACCATTTACAATGTCCTCTACATCATATCCACGGTAAAATAGCTTACCGTCTATTGGAGTACGTGTACCGTCGGAATTTTCTTGAAATGAACAAACCTCAGAAATTTCTGTTAAACCTGTAAGAACACCTCTACCATTAGCGTCACGAAGACCACGTTTAACATCATATTTACCATAAAACGCAGGGTCTATTTGGTTGTTCTCTACACACTTTTGGCTAAGTCTGTATATTTCAGGTGTAATTTCGCTGAATTTAAGGTCAGCATCTTTAAGAGTAAAATAACTTTGCATATTTTCCACTCCCTTTCGTTAATTTTATAATTCATCGGTGGGTGGTTATACTAAACACCGTTTATGGCAATACCCTACATAAACTGTAGAGTATTGCCTTTTGTATATTACACAATGTTTAGCATAGAATAGATATGTATTAATCTAGATTTAAAATCATATCGTCAACATCTTTTCCAGGAGGAACCATTGGTAATACATTGGAATCCGGAGAAATGCGGAAATCAATAAGAACAGGTGCGTTAAGAGCGATAGCCTTTTCAAGTGTTGGCTTAATATCCTCTGTTTTGTCTACAGCAAAGCTGTTAATACCAAATGCCTTAGCAGCATCAACAAAGCTTGTTGCTCTGTGTGGGTCAGTAGCAGAAAATCTTCTGCCATAGAACAGCTTTTGCCACTGTCTTACCATTCCAAGAACAGTATTATTAAATACCATAATGATAACAGGAATATCGTAGCTTTTTAATGTTACCATTTCGTTCATATTCATATGGAAGCTACCGTCACCTGTAACAAGAAATACTCTTTTATCCATACAGCCCATAGAAGCACCAATAGCGGCACCCATACCGTAGCCCATTGTACCAAGACCGCCTGATGTTAAGAAAGTACGAGGTGCTCTGAATTTGCACTCCTGTGCAGCCCACATTTGGTGCTGACCAACATCGGTTACAACTATATCATCATCTGCTCTTAAAGCTTCTACTTCTCTAAGAATTTCTTGTGGAGTTATATAATCGCCTATTTTCTTTTCTGTAACAGTTGAATACTTGCTTAGCTCAATCTTCCAAGCTTCGTGATTCTGCTGTGAAAGCTGGCTGTTAAGTAGTGTTAAAGTTTTCTGTAAATCGCCAAGTAGCTTTTGGTCTACCTTAACATTTTTATCAAACTCGTGCTCATCAATATCAAGATGAATAATTTTAGCATTTGCACCAAACTTTTCAGTATCTCCTGCAACTCTGTCTGAAAATCTTGCACCGGCTGCAATAATAAGGTCGGCATTTTTAATAGCCATACCTGTTTCTACAGCACCGTGCATACCAAGGTTACCTGCAAATAGTGGGTGATTTGCAGAAATACTGCCCATACCCATTAGTGAACAGCACACAGGTGCATCTAAAAGCTCTGCAAGCTTTGTTAGCTGTTCTGAAGCATTACTTAAAATAACACCACCACCTGCATAAATAACAGGCTTTTGGCAGTTTTCAAGTAGAGCTACTGCCTGTGCAATTTCCTGCTGTTCAGGCTGTAATGTATTTTCGACAGACTTTGGCTCTGTTTTTATATACTCTGTTGTGTTAGCTGTAATGTCCTTTGGAATATCAACAAGAACAGGGCCTTTTCTGCCACTGGAAGCTATCTCGAAAGCTTTACGAAGTGTAGGAGCAAGCTCCTCCATAGAGCTTATTTGGAAGCTTGCCTTTGTAATAGGCTTTACAACATTGGCAATGTCGATTTCCTGAAAGCTTGACTTACCAAGTAATGCTCTGCCAACATTACCTGTAATTGCAACAACAGGAATACTATCCATAAAAGCTGTTGCAATACCTGTTACAAGGTTAGTAGCACCAGGACCTGATGTTGCAATAACAACACCTGTTTTGCCTGTAGCTCTTGCGTAGCCGTCGGCAGCGTGTGCCGCACCCTGCTCGTGAGCTGTCATAATATGCTTAATCTTATCGCTATATTTATATAAAGCATCGTAAATTTCCAATACTGCACCGCCAGGGTAACCAAACACTGTGTCTGCACCCTGTTCAAGCAAACATTCTGCAATAATCTCAGAACCTTTTAATTCCATCTTTAACAATCCTTTCACATAAAAATCCTTATAAAAGCAAAACATATAAATAATAAAATTTAAACTTTTTGCATATTGATATAGTTAGTCAACAATACTTAAATTGTATACTTTTGTCAAGTATTTGTCAAGATTGTAGAATGATACTTCTGTAAAGTTTTAAATTATTAAATCAATTTTCAGGAAAAATCTTCTCAATTTTTATATAATTACCACTATTATATATGATTTTTACGAAAGGACGACAAATAATGAACCGCAACAGCTATAAAATGTCAGGTAAAGCTATAAAGCTATACAGAATACGATTGGTATTACTGGCTGTAGCTGTATCATTTTTTTGTGGTGGAGTAATGGTGTTTTCGGTAGAAATAGCACTGGTGCTTATAGCTTTTTTTGGTATTGCTGTGGTTGTACTTATTATTTGGTTGCCCCTTTTTATTTATAAGGGCTATGTTGCCACTATAGAGAATAATCATATTGCTATAACAAAGCAACTTATATTTTCTCGCACATATTATGTTAGCTTTGAAGATATACGCTATTTAACACTATCTGCCACACCCTTGCAAAGATATTTTAATATATTTTCTGTATATATTCATACAAGCAGTGGCAAGGTATGTATTGCAAACACCAACATATTACCGTATCAGTTAAAGGGGTTTTTAAAATGAAAGAATATAGGCTGAATGTAAAGCCTCATATTTTCACCTTTTATCATATATTATCTAAGTTGTTTTTCTTTTTAATATTCCCCTTTTTACAACAAATTTTTCTTAATCCTCAAAATATATGGCAAAGGGTAAATTATACTGTAATTAATTTTATATTCATTAGCGGTGTAATAATTACAATTGGGTTTGAATATAAGGCTATAACATATCAACAATTTAACAACCGTATTTACTACACAAAGGGAGTTTTCCATAAAATAAACACAACACTACCCAAAAGAGAAATCACCTGTGTTGCTTCAACCACAAGCTATATATTATCTGCTGTAGGGTGCAAAAAAGTTAACATTTCAACTAATGTTAATTACAACGACAATGCAATACAGCTTTACACCAACAAATTTAACGCAAAGCAAATAATACAGTATACCTTTCCTATTCATAATCAAAAAACAATTTGCCAACAACAAATATTAGCACCTGCTGTTATGGCTGTTACAAAAACCAACGCACTGGCAACAGCGTTGGCAATATCTGCTTCTACAAAAAGGCTAGGCACCATAATAGGTGAAGGGTTAAACGGTATAATTGTAGAAAGCATAAAAACAATCCCCCAACTGCTATTAACAGGCATACCCCCAACCCTTTCATATATATCAGGCTTTATATTTGTTGGTTTTTTTATTGGTGCAGTTAATCAGCTATTATCCAGTATTAATTTTCGCTGTGAAATAAGCGACAAATTTATTAGCGTAACCAGAGGCTTTATTAAAAAAAATATATTACGTTTTAGCCGAGAAAAACTCAAGGGCGTAATAATAAAGCAAACACTAATAATGTGCATTTGCAAAATTTACACATTATCTCTTGTATGCGTTACCAACATAAAGAAAATAGACACAACCTTTGCCCTACTTTCGTGCAACAACAAGCTTAAAGAATATACAGAATATGTAATCCCTATAGAAAAATATAGCATCTGTAAAAAGCCACATAAAAGCTCATTAAAAAGCTATTTGCTTGCTCCTTTTATATGGCTGTTAGTATTAACAACAGTGTGTATATATTTGCACAGCAGGTTTAATCTTAGCTTTATAGCAAAGTTTACCGCAATTATATTATTGCCCTTTGTAATTGTATGGCTGTGGTTTAGAGTAATCGCCTTTAAACACTGCAAAATATATGTAGGAGAAAGCACCATAAAGCTACATTATTATCATCATATTAATTTATATACAGCTGTGGTCTATAAATCGGCTATAAGCAAGGTTGTTGTTACACAAAATCCTTTTCAAAGAGCAAGTAAAAAATGCCATTTAAAGCTATACGTGCAAAATAAGAAAAAAATGATTATACCTATAAAACAGTTAAATTTAGCAGAAGCAACAGAGCTTGTGCATAAGCTTTTATAGCAAAAAATCTCCCTTGAGGTAACCACAAGCTTTGTGGCAATTACAAGGGAGATAAATTTATTATTTATACTTTTTTATTCGCTCTATCAGCTTAGGGATAGCTGTTTCAAAATCTACACCATACCAATTGGCGTTACTGTTTTTTAAGGTAGCCTCTATACAGTCTGCTGTAAAATCTACTGCAATTTGCAAGGCTTCTTCTTTTGTTACATTATTTTGCATTAATGCACCTGTAAAGGTAGATGCAAATATGTCACCTGTTCCGTGAAAACTTTTTGGGAACTTTTTAGAATAGTATTCAAAAAATGTATTTGTACTTTTATTGTAAGACATTGCCCCCAATGTGTTATCACTAAAGCTTATACCGGTAAGCACGCAGTAATTACAGCCTTGGTCACTAAGCTTTACCAAAATATCCTGTATATCCTGCTTACTGTAGTTTTCTCCTATATATGGTATATTAAGCATATAGCAAGCCTCGGTAAGATTTGGCACGATAACATCTGCCTTGCTACAAAGCTGTGCCATTCTGTCGGCAAAGCTTTGAGTAAACCCTTTATAAAGCTTGCCATAGTCTGCCATAGCGGGGTCAACTACAATAATGGTGTTATCATTTTTAAAGTCCTTAAAAAGCTGTTCCATAAGATTTATTTGCTTTACAGAGCCTAAATACCCTGTATATATAGCATCAAAATCAATCCCCTGAGCTTTAAGCATATTAGCTATGGGATTTATTTCGTTTGTTAAGTCGCAAAATGTAAAATCAGAAAAAGCTGTATGACAAGACAACACCGCAGTAGGTATAACAGAAGCCTCTACCCCCATTGCCGATATAACAGGCAATGCAACAGTAAGAGCACATTTGCCTACGCAAGAGATATCTTGTATTGATAAAATTCGTTTCATTTTAATTCCTCTTTATTTTGGAAATAATAGTTTACTCTTAAAGAGTATTGAATATAAGGCTATTATTCTTTAACATCAAAGAAAGATTTAATAACCTTTAGAGTTTGGTCAGCTGCCACAAACTTAAATTTAGCAAAATCCATAAAGTCGTTATCATCAATAGTATCAGAAATTGCACGAAGAATTGCAAATGGTACATTATTGCGGTAACAAACCTGACCAATAGAAGCACCCTCCATTTCGCAACAATAAGCGTTAAAGAACTCTCCTATTTCTGCTCTGGCTTTTTTACTTGATATAAACTGGTCGCCTGAAGCAACAGTTTCGTAAAATACATTAATATCATTTATATTTTTACATTCATCTACAAGCTTTTCAGCTAAAGCCTTGTTTGCATCTATTCTTGTTATAGTTTCGTCGCTAAACTGAATAGTACCTCTTTCAAAATACATAGGACTATCTTCGCCCTCGTCTTGAATAATATCAGCATCGTGATGTACAACACCACTAGAAATAACAATATCACCAATATGTAGCTGTTTATTAAGAGCACCTGCAACACCCGTATTAATAACAGCATCAGGCTTAAACATTAAAATCATAGTCTGAGCACACATAGCCGCATTAACCTTACCAACGCCACACTGTGCTAAAACACAATCTTTACCATTAATTTTACCTACATAAAAAACTATTTTACTTATAGTTTGCTCTTTAATATCAGTCATAAGACTTTTAATACCTGCTATTTCAACATCTAATGCTCCGATTATACCTATCATAATTAATTCTCCTTTTATATTAGATATTCTTATAATGAATTTTGTTTGCTTATTATATCCGTATAATAATTTTTCTTTAATAGTTAATTACCTATTACTTAAATATTTGATTAATAATTAATTACCCTACTGCTTAAATATTTACTTATGCAAAAGTTTTCTCAGTTGGGGTAGAGTCCATATTGCCTGTTACATACATAATAACAGCTAATCCGGCAAGTGGAGCTGTTTCTGCTCTTAAAACACGCTTGCCCAAGGTTAAAGGATAACCGTTTTTTTCTATAACCTGTTGCACCTCTTGAGGTGCAAAACCGCCCTCACTGCCAATAAACATATTAATTTGCTTACAACTGTTATTTACAACCTTGCCTATGCTATCTCCGCCACATTCATAAAATATAATGTTGCAATGTTGCTGACTTATAGTTGATACAGCCTGCTTAAAGGTTAGCTCTGGTTTAACCTGTGGAATTATACCTCTACGAGATTGCTGTGCCGCCTGCAAAGCGATTTTTTGCCAACGCTGTATTTTTTTAGCCATAGATTTTCCGTCAGGACGAGAGATACATCGTGCAGATATAACAGGCACAATTTCAGTTACCCCCAGCTCAACAGCTTTTTGGATTATTGTATCCATTTTATCGCCCTTAGGTAAAGCCTGATAAAGAGTTACCTTTATATCAGGTTCGTTTTCACAAGGGAAGCGTTCTAAAACACGAACAGTAACACTACCTGAAAATATCTCATCTATAACACATTTATGCTGTATAGAGTCGCTGTCAACCAAAGTTATTTCTTCATCAATTTTCATTCTTAATGATTTCTCTATATGTTTAGCATCTTCGCCTGTAATGGTATAGTATTCGCCTGTAAAAGGCTCCGTAAAAAACCACGCCATAAAATATCACCTCGTTGGGTTGCATTTAATAAAAATCAATATTACTGAATATTTTGCAATCATTTGCTAAAGATAACTATAACAGAAATATATATTATTTGCAAACATTCTTATTAATAATTTATACTAATCTTCATTTACATTAATCGTAATAAGAAATCAATGTTTTATATAGTGATTAAAGACAATTTAGGGTTACTTTAATTGTAACAAGTTACGTAATAAGATATAAGATATCGGACATTTTATAGAATGATTAAAAGCAATTTAGATGTACTTTAATTGCAACACATTAATGTAATAAGATATCGGACATTTTATATCAAAATTAACAGGCGATTAAATTGGCAAAAAAATTTTCAAAAAAGTGTTGACAAATCATTGAAAGTAAGTTATACTATAGAAGCTGTAAGAAACAGCAACAAATAAATATCGCGGGATGGAGCAGATGGTAGCTCGTCGGGCTCATAACCCGAAGGTCGTCAGTTCAAGTCTGGCTCCCGCAACCACACTAAATGGCTTAAACACTACGTTTAAGCCATTTTTCTTTTTGTAAAAAGGCTTGTAAAAACAGGCATTTCTAACACTTTTCTAACACAATGTATGTTGAAGGGTGTTGGAAGTTTTTATTTTGAGCGTTATTTGTGCATTAAAAGCATTTTATTGTAAATTAAAAAGCACGTTAAAAATAAAAAAATTAAGCGTTGCATTTGAAGGAATTCCCCCTCACCTGCAACGCTTTTTATATAAGGTTATGTATTGTTATACGGTTACAATCTGTGTAAACCTATTATATTTAGAAATCGCCTAAATATAAATTTTTTCATTATTTCGACAACAGTGATATATATTTTTTATCACCTTATGAATTTACACTATTCTCAAACTCTAATGAAGCATACGGACTAATAGTACAGGTTTTATTACCTTATGAATTTACACTATTCTCAAACAGTACAAGCTATCAGATAATCGTATTCACGGTTTTATTACCTTATGAATTTACACTATTCTCAAACCGACCAGTACGGTAACTGTTGTACTGTTAAGTTTTATTACCTTATGAATTTACACTATTCTCAAACTTACCAATTATTCCTGACGATTTTGCAGTGTTTTATTACCTTATGAATTTACACTATTCTCAAACTGCCGACAAGTATCCTCAATGGGCATACAAGTTTTATTACCTTATGAATTTACACTATTCTCAAACCCATATTATCACCTGCCCATAACTCGCAGTGTTTTATTACCTTATGAATTTACACTATTCTCAAACCAAGAGCCATAGTGATAAGACCGAGCATTTGTTTTATTACCTTATGAATTTACACTATTCTCAAACGCTACAGGCAATATTATAAGATTAAATAGGTTTTATTACCTTATGAATTTACACTATTCTCAAACTGTTTATGATAAGCGAGCAGAACAAAAGCGGTTTTATTACCTTATGAATTTACACTATTCTCAAACG